>DASYGQ010000274.1:0-7911 GCA_035999585.1 Bacteroidia bacterium
ATTTCAATGTCACGCGGGAGATCAAGGTCATTCCCAATTTCATCAATCTCGAAGAATACACAGGGAAACCACACGACTGCTCAAAACGTGTGTATGCACCTGCCGGCGAAAAAGTCATGATCCATGTATCCAATTTCAGGAAGGTGAAGCGGGTGGAGGATGTGCTTCGGGTGTTTCAGAAGGTGCGTGAAAAATTGCCTGTGAAACTGATTCTCGTGGGTGACGGACCGGAACGTACTAATGTGGAGCGTTTGTGCAGGGAGCTGGATACCTGCAGTGATATCCGCTCCTTGGGCAAGCTGACCAGTCCGGAACAGGTGCTTGCCATTGCCGATCTTTTTCTGCTTACTTCCGAAACAGAAAGCTTCGGTCTGGCCGCTCTGGAAGCGATGGCGGCTCATGTTCCGGTCATCTCAACCAATACAGGCGGACAGCCCGAGGTCAATATTCACGGAGTGACGGGTTACCTGAGCAATGTGGGGGATATTGAGGACATGGCGCAGAATGCAGTAAAGATACTGAGCGACGAGGCCGTACTGAGCCGGTTCAAGGACAATGCCTATGAACAGGCCAAAAAGTTTGACATTCATCACATCCTTCCGATGTATGAGGAGTTGTATGAAAGTCTCCTGAAGAAAGAGCCTGTGAGGGCCTGAATATTTTAGCCACCCGCTTTCTTGCCGCGGTAACCGGTCTTCAGGAGCAGTTCCAGAACCCGGTCGCGCTTGTCGCCCTGAACAAGAATATTCCCTTCTTTGACGCTTCCGCCAACGCCGCAGCTGTGTTTCAGCATCTTTCCAAGCTTTTCAAGATCTTCGGTCTGACCAACAAAACCGGTCACACGGGTAAGTACTTTACCGCCGGGCATGCGGTCGAGATACACGCGCAGATCCTGTTGCTGAGGAGGAAGGGTGATTTGGTCTTCGCCGTTTTCAGCGGGAGGAGTGATATCCAGGTTTTTGTCGGTCGAGTAAACAAGACCGCTGCTGCTTGATTTTTTTCTGGCCATGGGGTTGTATGAAAAGTGTTTCCGTTTGTAAGGCGAATCTGTAGCTTTTAATGCGTCCAGCGGGAATGGTGGTAAGTGGGAGCCCCGGCCGGACTGACTGGCTGATCCGTCCAGTTCAGTAAAAGAACTGTTGATATCACAGCGCCTACAGAGTCGGTTCCGCTTCCTGTAAAGATATGTGTCTCCGATGGAGGTGTACCAGCACCAATACCTGCAACCGAATCCCTCGGAATGGTGATAGCTGTTTTGTCATTACTGATTATCCCGACCACATATTTTGTGCTGTCTGCATACAAATTACCGAAGCCTGTCCCAAAAGCACCAACAGGATGGAAATGAAAATAGTTATTGGTAAACATATCCGAACTGATAGCGATCGCATAACCGGCAACAGTAGAGGGAGAACCCAGTGTGGTATCCGATACGTTGTAAACCCCCGCCAGTGAATCAGCATTGTTGATGATATAAACAGTGCGTTTGGAAGTAGCCACATTACCGGCAGCGTCTTTTACACTATAAACAAGCGAATAGGTGCCTTTTACATTGGTATTTACGGTGCCGTATACCTTCACTTTGTTGGTGACATCCTTGTCGATATTGTCCATAGCCGTAAAGCCGGGGTCGACATAAGCAGGTGCAGTGCCGGCTACATTGGGAAGAAACATAGCGATGGATTCGCCTCCGATGAGCCGGATAGAAGGGGCTACGGTGTCTTCGGGTTTGCAGGAATTGAAAAAGATCAGGCTTCCGAAAAGGAGTGCTGAAGCCAGATAAACAAGGTCTTTTTTCATGGTTTCAAAATTTGATTCAACGTATTCCGGACCCCGCAATGCCCATCAGTCGGGGCATCCGCAAAAGTAGCCTTTCAGCCCGGATAAAAAAAGTTTTCATTCCTAATAAAATTTGATCTACATTTGCGCCCGGTTAACCAAAAACAAGAAAACAAAATGAAAAATCTATTTTCAATCATTGCTGTTGCAGGTATGACAGCAATCGTTGCCTGTGGCCCAAGTGCTGCAGAAAAAGCTGAGAAAGCAAAACAGGATTCTATCCACATTGCTGACTCTACAAGCAAAATCGCTGCTGCTGCTAAAGCAAAAGCTGATTCAGTAGCTGCCGTTGAAGCTAAGAAAGCTGAAATGGAGAAAATGAAAGCTGATTCTATGATGAAAGCTGCTCACCAAGATTCAGTAGCTAAGAAACTGGTCAAAGCTCCAAAAGAAGTAAAAGGCAAGATGCACAAAAAGTAATTCCTGCTGCTTCTTTTCATAAAGAAGAACATCAAAAAGAGGCCCTGACGGGCCTCTTTTTGTGTTTTTCAACAAGTAAATGTTAAAAAAACTTGATATAAACTTGCTGGTTATTCAAATAATCCTATAAATTTGCGCCCAGTTTAAACTAATAACACTCAAAAACCAAAATGAAAAAATTACTCTCAATCGTTGCAGTTGCCGGTATGACTGCAATCGTTGCATGCGGACCCAGCGCTGCTGATCTTGCTGCAAAAGCAAAAGCTGATTCTACCAAGATGGCTGATTCTTTAGGCAAAGTTGCTACTATGCAAAAGGCGAAAGCTGATTCAATGGCTGCTGTTGAAGCTAAGAAAGCTGAAATGGAAAAGATGAAAGCTGATTCTATGATGAAAGCTGCTCACGAAGATTCAGTTGCTAAGAAACTGATCAAACCAGCTGGTAAGAAGAAATAATAATTTCTGACTACTGAAATTAAAAAAGGGAACGGATTGCGTTCCCTTTTTTTATGCCCTTATCAGCCTGTAAAGGCTTTGAATCGTATGGTATAGAGATGTTGTGAAAAAGATAGCGGTCACGGAATGGATTCCGCTCAGGCATGCCCCTTGGCATCCTTACTGCGGATCTGTTTTTCGATGGCATCCACATCAATGCCGCCGCAGGCTGAACAGCCTCCTCCGCAATCCTTTCTTCGCATCTGTTTCCAAACGCGGGAACCGATGTAAACAAGGGCTCCGGCAAACAAGATCAATACGGCTATTTCCTGCATTTCACTTAGGTTTCTGACATCAAAGTTAGTACTTTTGCTCTCTTCTTTATCAAAACAATTGTTAATTCAAGCCCGATGATTACTGCGGAAACCGCGATCCGGTACGACCGGAAAAAATACAACGATAACCTCCTCCTGGAGCTCTATACCGAACTTCTGAAACCCCGCATGATTGAGGAAAAAATGCTCGTCCTCCTTCGTCAGGGACGCATCTCCAAATGGTTCTCAGGTATCGGTCAGGAAGCCGGCTCAGTCGGAGCCGCCATGGCCCTTGAAAAAGACGAATACATCCTGCCCATGCACCGCAACCTGGGCGTATTTACGGTCAGAGGCATTCCCTTTAACCGCCTCTTTGGTCAGTTTCAGGGCAAAATGTCGGGATTTACAAAGGGGCGCGACCGTTCCTTTCACTTCGGCACCAACGAATACCACATTGTGGGCATGATCTCCCACCTCGGCCCCCAGATGGGTGTGGCCGACGGTATCGCCCTCGCCAACCTGCTTGACAAGAAAAACAAGGTAACCCTGGTATACACCGGCGATGGTGGTGCCAGCGAAGGTGATTTTCACGAATCATTGAATACGGCAGCCGTCTGGAACCTGCCCGTCATCTATGCCATTGAAAACAACGGGTACGGACTATCCACCCCCTCCAGCGAGCAGTTCCGCTGCAAGCAGTTTATCGACAAAGGCATCGGCTATGGCATCGAAGCCGTGCAGGTGGATGGTAACAATATCCTGGAAGTATACGATACCGTCAGGCGCCTGGCCGAATCCATCCGCAAGAACCCAAGGCCGGTGATGCTGGAGTTCATGACTTTCCGCATGCGCGGACATGAAGAGGCCAGTGGAACCAAATACATCCCCCAGGAGCTTTTTGAAATATGGGGCAAGAAGGACCCGCTCAACAATTTTGAGAAATACCTGATGGAGGAAGGGGTGCTGAGCGGGAAGAGGATGGAGGAGACCCGGGCAGCCATCAAACAGGAAATCGATAAGGGGCTCGAACTGGCTTTTGCCGAGGAGATTGTTCACCCCGACACAGAACGGGAGTATGCCGACGTATACAAGCCTTTTAAGCAACAAACAACTGGGCTGGAAGGAAATACCACTTCCAGGCGCATGATCGATGCCATTTCCGACGGAATGAGGCTTGCCATGCAAAAACACCCCAAACTCGTACTTATGGGGCAGGATATTGGCGAATATGGAGGTGCTTTCAAGATAACCGACGGTTTTGTGAAGGAATTCGGGAAAGAGCGTGTCCGGAACACCCCTTTATGTGAATCAGCCATTTTAGGCGCCGGACTGGGTCTCAGCATCAAAGGTTTTAAAGCCATGGTGGAAATGCAGTTTGCCGACTTCGTGACCGAAGGCATGACCCAGATCGTGAATAACCTGGCCAAAAGCCATTGGCGCTGGGGACAGAATGCCGATGTGGTCGTTCGCATGCCAACGGGAGCCGGAGTGGCTGCCGGTCCCTTCCATTCTCAATCCAATGAAGCCTGGTTCTTCCATACCCCTGGACTTAAAATTGCCTATCCGGCCTTCCCGAAGGATGCCAAAGGATTGCTCCTGACTGCTTTTGAAGACCCCAACCCCGTCATGTTCTTTGAGCATAAAGCCCTTTACCGGAGTTATGCCCAGGATGTGCCCGATGGCTATTATACCATCGAATTCGGCAAAGCTAATCTGATCCGGGAAGGAAAAGACTTGTCTATCATCACTTATGGCTATGGTTTACATTGGGCTATGGAAGTGCTTGATAAACATAAAGATATATCTGCCGATTTGCTTGATTTGAGAACGCTCAGTCCCCTTGATATGGATGCTGTTCTGAACTCGGTGAACAAAACAGGGAAGGTGATTGTGTTGCATGAAGACACTCTTTTGGGAGGTATCGGCGGGGAGATTGCTGCGGTCATTTCCGAGAAGTGTTTTGAGAACCTGGATGCTCCGGTGGTCAGGGTGGCCAGTCTGGATACACCCATTCCTTTTTCCCCTGAACTCGAACAAAACTTCCTTCCTAAAGACCGTTTTGAGAAACGGCTTCTGGAGCTTTGGAAGTATTAAGACTTTAATTCTTCATTGTTAAAAGGAAGGCTGGCTCAGAGGAGGCAGCCTTCTTTTTTTCCGTATGCCGGTGTTGTCACACATAAATGTGCTGTTTGAATTCACATCGTCATCAAATGAATTCATTTCATAACGATTCCAATTCACATCGTTACTAAATGAATTGACATCGTGACGATTCCAATTCACATCGTTGTTAAATGAATTGACATCGTGACGATTCCAATTCACATCGTTATTAAATGACTTGACATCGTGACGATTCCAATTGACATCGTTATTAAATGAATTGACATCGTAACGATTCCAATTCACATCGTTGCTGTTTGAACATTTACAATGGATAAAATGCAATAAATAGCGTTTGTCAGGGTCGAAAAGTGAATATTTGGGTATATTCATAAAAAAAGACTGTCTTTTTTGAAAGACAGTCTCCTTTTTAAGGTTGTAAGCAGGCTTATCCGACCTTTTCGGCTACTTTGGGAGCAGCAGCAAGGATTTCGGCATTGGCCATACCGGCATATTGTTCAAAGTTCTTCACGAAAGAAGCAGCCAATTGGTTTGCTTTCTGGTCGTAAGCATCTTTGTTCTTCCAGGTATTGCGTGGGTTGAGGATCTCAGCAGGAACATCGGGGCAGCTGAGAGGCATAGACAGTCCGAATACAGGCAAAGTATCGAACTTCGATTTTTCGAGGCTGCCGTTCAGGGCTGCGGTGATCATGGAGCGGGTATATCCCAGCTTCATGCGTTTTCCTTCGCCGTATGCTCCGCCTGACCAGCCGGTATTGACCAGCCATACATTCACTTTGTTCTTTTTCAGCTTATCGCCCAGCAGCTCTGCATACTTGGTAGGATGCAGCGGCAGGAATACCTTGCCGAAGCAGGCACTGAAAGTAAGTGTGGGTTCAGTCACACCCATTTCGGTACCGGCCACCTTGGCGGTATAACCGGAAATGAAGTGATACATGGCTTGTCCCGGGCTTAGCTTGGAGATCGGGGGCAATACCCCGTATGCATCGCAGGTCAGAAAGAAGATATTCTTGGGAATGCCGCCTACGGAAGGCTCCACTGCATTCGAGATATGGTCGATCGGGTAGGCTACACGTGTGTTCTCTGTTTTGGAGATATTGGCATAATCCACTTTGGTGCCGCCTTCGTAGAAATTGATGTTTTCAAGCAGGGCGCCAAACTTGATGGCGTTCCAGATTTCCGGTTCTTTCTCTTTGCTGAGGTCGACACATTTGGCATAACAGCCGCCTTCAAAATTGAAAATCCCTTGTTCCGACCAGCCATGCTCATCATCGCCGATCAGTCCGCGGTTTGGGTCAGCACTCAGGGTTGTTTTGCCGGTACCCGACAAGCCGAAGAATACGGCTGTGTCGCCATCTTTCCCCACATTGGCTGAGCAGTGCATGCTCAGTACGCCTTTTTCCTGTGGAAGGATATAGTTCAGCAGGGAGAAAATACCTTTTTTGATTTCGCCGGTATAACCTGTTCCGCCGATCAGGATGACTTTACGGGTCATGTTCAGGATGGCGAAGTTATGCTGGCGTGTACCGTCGATGGCCGGATCAGCCATAAAGCCGGGAGCGCAGATGATAGACCATTCCGGCTTGAAGTTCATGATCTCTTCTTTGGTAGGACGCAGGAAGAGGTTATTGGCAAACAGGTTGGACCATGGGTATTCGGTCACAACACGCAGGTTGAGACGGTAAGAGGGGTCGGCACAGGCATATGAATCTCTTACATATACGTCTTTCCCGCCCAGATAAGCCGTCACGCGGTTATAAAGAATTTCAAACTTGGCACTGTCGAACTTGATATTCACATCACCCCACCAAATCGTGTCTTTTGTTTTTTCGTCCAGTACGATGAATTTATCCTTCGGAGAACGGCCGGTGAATTCGCCGGTATCAATGGCCAGGGCTCCCGTATCGCTGAGAACACCTTGCCCTAAAATAATGGTTTCTTCAACCAGTTCAGAAGGATTCAGATTCCAGTAAGCAGCCGACACGTTTTTTAATCCCAGAGAGGCAACCGTCGCGTCTTTTGCTTTCAGACCATATTCATTCATTTTTTCGAATTTAGGTTAAAAAATAAAGGTTAATAGGCATGGAAAAATATTTGCAAATTTACAAAAAAAGCCCGGAGAAGGGCCTGAATTATAGCTCTTATCTGTTTATGAACACAAGCCCGACAGGGCATCTTGGGCCGGAAGATTCTTTTAAGTTGATTTCCAGTATTTTGAAAACAGCAGGGTTCATTCTCTGTTGAAAACTAATGGTTTCAGGATAGCTCCCGGGCAGCATTCTTATTTATAGATTCCTGCGTATTTTTTCTCCGCATATTCCATGAAATGTCGGAAGTTAAGCTTCTCTCCGGATATCATAACGCACAGATCCTCAGCACTGTAGTGTTTTCCATAAGCATGAACTTTGGCCCGCAGCCAATTCAGCAAAGGCATCATGTTGCCGGCTTCGATGTGGGCATCCAGTCCGCTTATTTCTTTGACAGCGCAGGCATAAAACTGGGCGGCATAAAAGCTGCCGAGGGAGTAGGTAGGGAAATAACCAAAGCTGCCATGGCTCCAGTGAATATCCTGAAGCACCCCTTGTGAATCGGAAGGAACATCCAGTCCCAGGTATTCTTTGTATTTGGCATTCCAAAGAGAGGGAAGGTCTTTCACTTCCACGCTGCCTTCGATGAGAGCCTTTTCAATCTCAAAACGGATCAGGATGTGAAAATGATAGGTCAGCTCATCGGCATTGGTTCGGATGAGCGATGGCTTTACCATGTTTATGGCTTTGTAA
>DASYGQ010000286.1:0-7802 GCA_035999585.1 Bacteroidia bacterium
GTATGAAACGAGACCCGGATATCGGATGAATGTGAACTTCTACACAATAGCTATAACAAGACATCGTCCAATTAGTGCTAAATTAAAATAGCAATCATTGTTCAATGTGAATTGAGTGCTAAAATGGGGTTAGCAATCAATTTTCATACGATTTGGATTACAAAAGATGTAAAGTGAAGAGCGGGAATGTAATTAGCAATCAATTTACATCGTTTTTTGATTGCTAATGGATGGATAGAAATGATTTCTATGCCAAAATTGATTGCTAAATGATGAATAGCAATCAATTAAGAGCGACAAATCATTTCTTAAATGAGAATAGCACTAAATGAAGGCATAACTGTTAGTTCTAATTACAAGATAGCTATAATCGGAGGATGTGAATTGAGTGCTAAACATAAAATAGCTAAGAATGATGTACTTACGATGATAGCTAAAGGTGAAAAATGGACTCCGGATCGAAGCTCAATACCTTCGTATACATGGATTTGTATTGATCTTGAGGATATCGATACAGTAAATTAAATGATTTTAGATCAAATGATTACAATGATTATCGGAAGCTGGGAGTTAAGCTACCTGAACCGGAAAGAATGTCTTCAGCTTTTCAACCACAAAGTCGATTTCTTCCTTTGTATTGTATTTGCTGAAGGAGAAACGAATAGAAGGACGTTCCATATCGGCCTTGATGGCACGAAGGACGTGTGAACCCTGATTGCTTCCGGAGGAACATGCGCTGCCACCGGAGGCGGCGATTCCGTTGATATCGAGGTTAAAAAGAAGCATTTCGGCGTTCTCGGTCAGCGGGAACTGGACATTGAGTACCGTATAAAGGCAGTTTTCATTGTGTGCGCCGTTGAAGCTAAGTCCGGGAATGGCAGCTTTCAGTCGGTCGCTCATATAGGTTTTGAGACCCTGGATATGATCGTGGTGGGCTTTCATGTCGCGGTGGGCAATCTCCAGCGCCTTGGCCAGTCCGATGATGCCATAGACATTCTCAGTGCCTCCTCTCATATTCCGTTCCTGGGCTCCTCCGAAGATGAAAGGGTTCACTTTCACATCACCGTTGATATACAGGAACCCCACGCCTTTAGGGCCATGAAATTTATGGGCAGCGCAGGTCAGGAAATGAATTTTCAGGTCTTTCAGGCTGATGTTGTAATGACCCATGGTCTGCACGGTATCCGAATGAAAGACGGCATTGTATTTCTGACAGAGCTCGCTTACCTTTTTGAGGGGAAGCAGGTTCCCGATTTCATTATTGGCATGCATGAGGGATACAAAGCTGCGGCTGTTGTTTTTCAGCAGTTCTTCCAGATGGGCGAGATCGACATGCCCCTGGTCGTCAAGATTCACAAAGCTCAGCTTGATGGTCCCATTATGCTCCAGGGCCTCAAGCGTATGCAATACGGCATGGTGCTCGATGCGGCTGGTGATGGCATGTTTGATTCCCAGGTCGAAAATGCTGCTGCGGATAGCCTGGTTATCGGCTTCAGTGCCGCCGGAGGTAAAGAATATTTCAGAAGGAGAGCAATCGAGCAGTTTGGCAACGGTTTTACGCGCGCCCTCGATGGCAGCACGGGTTTGCCTGCCATAGGAGTGTATGGAAGATGGATTGCCGTAATGATTCTGCATAAAGGGAAGCATAGCATCCAGCACCTCTTTATCGAGAGGAGTGGTTGCTGCATTGTCGAGATATACCTTCATTCGGTTTGGTTTGATTGTCGGGTCACATTCGTTGATCAGGCTTCGATCTGCTGCATTTTGATCAGCTCGCGTATATCGAGCATGATTTTCTTTGCGAGATTATCGGCTGTTGTTTCCGACTCGCTTTCGGAATAGATACGGATGATTGGCTCGGTATTGGAACGGCGCAGGTGCACCCATTCCTTATCGAACTCAATCTTGACACCATCCACTGTATTGATCGGTTGTTTTTTGTATTTTTTCTGAATGCCTTCCAGGATTTTATCCACACTGATGTCCGGAGTCAGTTCGATTTTGTTTTTCGATGTATGGTAATCCGGATAGGTCGAACGCAGCATGGAAACGGTGTTTCCAAATTTGGCCAGGTGAGTCAGGAACAGGGCGATGCCAACCAAGGCATCACGTCCGTAATGAAGCTCGGGGTAAATGATGCCGCCATTGCCTTCTCCGCCGATCACGGCTTTGGTCTCCTTCATGAGGGTCACCACATTCACTTCGCCCACAGCTGAAGCGCTGTAGGAGCCACCTGCCTTTTCAGTCACATCGCGCAGGGCACGAGTGGATGAAAGGTTGGAAACGGTATTTGCTTTTTTGCTGTTCTTCAGGATGTAATCGGCCACGGTAACCAGGGTGTATTCTTCTCCGAACATTTCGCCGTCTTCGCATACAAGCGCAAGTCTGTCGACATCCGGATCCACGGCAATACCGAGGTGTGCATTGCTCTTGATGACGGCTTTGCTGAGGTCACGCAGGTTTTCAGGAAGCGGTTCCGGATTGTGCGGAAATTCTCCATCGGGTTCGCAATAGAGCCTGGTGATGTTTTCAACCCCCAGCTCTTTGAGGAGCATAGGCAGCACAATGCCTCCGGTGGAGTTGACACAGTCAATCACTACCTTGAACTTACGGGCCTTGATGGCTGCCACATCGACGAGGGGAAGGGCCAGTATTTTATCAATGTGTATTTTGAAATAGTCATTGCTTTCGGTCACTTTACCCAGCTTGTTCACTTCCGCAAACTGGTAGCTTTCCTCTTCCGCAAAACGCAGCACATACTCCCCGTCTCTTTCCGAGATGAACTCCCCTTTTTCGTTGAGGAGCTTCAGCGCATTCCATTGTTTGGGATTGTGACTGGCTGTGATGATAATGCCTCCATGGGCTTTTTCCTCCGGCACGGCAATTTCCACAGTAGGGGTTGTGGAAAGGCCCAGGTGGACAACATCGATGCCAAGACCGGTGAGGGTGCCCAGCACGAGCTGGCTGACCATAGGACCGGATATGCGTGCGTCACGTCCGACCACGATCTTAATGCGTTTCGCACTTTTATTGTTATTTATGATCCAGGTGCCATAGGCAGCCGTGAATTTCACAACATCAACAGGACTAAGGCCTTCGCCTGGCTTCCCGCCAATGGTTCCGCGAATACCGGAAATAGATTTAATCAGAGCCACAGTGTGAGTTTAGTTTTTCAAGCTTGCAAAGATACCTTTTTTGAAAGGAAAAAGAGAGTAATAATGGGGATTGATTTATCCACAGTGTGATAGTTCATATTATTCCTTCAATTCCCGTTTTTTTTCGAAAAGAATCGCCGATTATTTCGTATTTTTGTTGGAATTACACCTACTAATGGGAGAAGGAATGAGCCAGGAAAATTTTGAACAAAACCTGCTTGTAGCGAGATTTGAGGAGATGGTCAGGAAAAAGTCGGAATACTTTTTTGATTCGGAAGAATTTGAAACGGTTATTGACTTCTACATAGATAAAAATCAGCTGGTTACAGCAAACCAGGTAGCTGATTTTGCCTCCCGCCAGCATCCTTTCTCTGCTATTTTTCCGGTCCGCAAAGCCCAGCTTCTTTCCGCCCTCAATGAAACCCAGGCTGCACTGGAGCAATTGGTGCATGCCGAACGACTTGAACCGTCCAATTCCGAACTCTTCATGACCCGCGGCGGTGTTTACAGCCAGATGGGTCTTTCCGAAAAAGCCATCCTTAATTTCAAGAAGGCTTTGGATCTCAGTGAAGACAAAGACCAGGTATATCTGAACATTGCCTATGAATTTGAAAACATCGGCAAATACTCCGATTCGATATTTTTCCTGAAGAAAGCACTTGCCGATAATCCGGATAATGAATCAGCCATTTATGAACTGGCCTTTTGCTATGAGCTGAATGGTCAGCATGAGGAGAGCATCAAGTTCTTCAACGATTTCATTGACAACAACCCTTACTCCTATTCCGCCTGGTTCAATATGGGTGTTGCCTATAACCGTCTGGGACTTTTTGAAAAAGCCATTGATGCCTATGATTATTGTCTGGCTATCAAAGATGACTTTGCCTCGGCGCATTTCAACAAAGCCAATTCCTATGCCAATCTCGAGAGGCTGGATGAAGCCATTGAGACGTATAAAGAGACCTTCAAATATGAGGAGCCCGATGCCACTACCTATTATTACATCGGGGAGTGCCACGAAAAGAAAGAAGAGTTTGAAGCGGCACTGAACTATTACAACAGGGCCATCAAGCTTGATCCTACACTGGCCGATGCCTGGATGGGGATCGGTGTGGTACTTGAAATGGAAAACAGACTGGTGGAAGGCATTCACTACGTGAAGAAAGCGCTTGAACTGGAACCCGGCAATGTCGAATATCTTTATATTTTCGGTGATGTTCAGTACAAAATGGGGTTTCTGGAAGAAGCAGAAATGGCTTATCGCAAGGTCATTGAGCTTACCCCGGAAGAAATTGAGATCTGGCTTGATTATTCCAGTCTCCTGTTTGAAATGGAACGCAAGGAAGATGCAACACAACTGCTTGCTGAAGGCATCAAATACCATCCTGATAACGCCGAACTGAACTACCGCATGTCGGCCTACTTGCTCGAACTGGGCAAAAAACAGGAAGCGCTGGGCTTCCTGCAGAATGCGCTTGTGCTGGATTATGAAAAGCACAACGAACTTTTTGAGTACCTTCCCCAGCTGAAAGAAAACACATCGATCCTTGACCTGATCGAATCATACCGCAAATAAATATGAACTTTACTTTACCTCATTTACCGGAAAGGCCTTCAAAGCCCCGGAAGAAGGGTTTGACCATGGTGATGGACAAGGGTCTGGGCTTGCGCCAGGCTGAAAACTTCATTGAAGCCTCTTCCGATTATGTCGACCTCGTGAAACTGGGCTTCGGCACTTCGATCGTGACAAAGAACCTGGATGAAAAAATCAAGCTGTACAAGGACGCCGGATTCAAAGTATACCTGGGTGGAACCCTTTTCGAAGCTTTCATCATCCGGGACATGTTTGATCAGTACCTGAAGCTTATTGATAAGCTCAAGCTGGATACAGCGGAAGTGTCGGATGGCTCCATTGTCATGGATCACGATAAGAAATGCGAATACATCCGCACTCTTTCCAAGCATGCAACCGTGTTGTCGGAAGTGGGATCCAAAGAAGAAGGCATCATTATTCATCCGAATAAATGGACTTCCATGATGAACAACGAGCTGCAGGCCGGTTCCTGGAAAGTGATTGCTGAAGCCAGAGAAAGCGGTACCGTTGGCATTTACCGCCCTAACGGACATGCCCATACGCTGCTGATCAATAAAATACTGGCGAAAGTCAAACAGGATGATATCCTGTGGGAAGCGCCTCAGAAATCACAGCAGGTTTGGTTTCTCAAGCTACTCGGGGCGAATGCAAACCTGGGCAATATTTCATTCGACGATGTGATTCCGCTCGAAACGCTGCGCCTCGGCCTGCGCGGGGATACTTTCTTTTCGTTCCTCCCGCAATCAGCTCCCAAAACTCAATAACCTTTAAACACCTCTCTTCCATGAAAGAAATTGATGTGAAACAATTGAAAGCGATGATGGACAGCAAAGAAGATTTTCAGCTGATCGATGTACGCGAACCCCATGAAATTGAAATCGTAACCATTGGCGGAGAAGCTATTCCCATGGGTGATGTCATGAATCATGTGGATCAGATTTCCCGCGATAAGAAAGTGGTGGTGCATTGCCGAAGCGGCAAACGCTCTGCTGCCGTCATCCAGGCTCTGGAGTCACAGCACAAATTCACCAATCTGTACAACCTCAAAGGAGGAATACTCGCTTTTGCGGACGAGATTGATCCGACCCTGGCGAAATATTAATTACTTGATCCGCGCAGCGTGATGCTGCATCAAATAACAAGCGCAGCGGGACGCTGCGCTTTCATTATTAAAAAAACAAATCAAAACATTTATTCTGTGCTCGAACTTTTCAAACACCTCATTCACCTCAATAAAGAATCTTTCGAATGGATCTTTGCCAATTACGGCGCCGGCATTTACACCATCCTTTTTCTGGTCATCTTTATTGAAACCGGACTCGTGGTCATGCCTTTCCTTCCCGGCGACTCCCTCCTGTTTACAGCCGGACTTTTTGCTCAGCTGGGCAACCTCAATATTGTGACCCTGATCGGACTGCTGTTTATCGCAGCTGTGCTGGGCGACAATGTGAATTACTTCATCGGCAGGAATGTCGGCCTCCGTGTATTGCAGCTGAAGATGGGCAACCGCACCCTTGTGAAACCCGAATACCTGGATAAAACCCATGCTTTTTACGAAACACACGGGCCAAAAACCATTATCATGGCTCGTTTTGTTCCTATCGTCCGCACCTTTGCCCCTTTTGTGGCCGGCATCGCCGAAATGAAATACAGGACTTTCCTCCTTTTTGACCTGCTTGGCGGGGCTATCTGGATCAGCAGCCTGAGCCTGGCCGGTTATTTCCTGGGGCAGATCACATGGATTCAAACCCACATTGATATCGTTGCCATCGGCATCATTTTCCTTTCCGTGCTCCCTATGCTGATCGGATGGATGGGAAAGCGGAAAGAGGCCTGAGACCACTAATAATTCTATCTTTGTGCCATGTTTTCAAATCCAACTCTGAGCCTTAGAAGTCTTTGTATCAGCCTGCTGCTGCTGACGGCATTCGTTCCGGCACCTTCCAAATCCCGTGTACTGAAAGCCGAAATCCTGATTGTCGATCCCGACAAAAGCGAAAACCAGGCACTGACAGATGCTCAGATTGTCGTCACAAAACACGGAAAACCTTATAAAAAACTTATATCAAAAGGCCCGGTGCCTGCAGTACTGTTGATGCCGGTTGACAATGACGAATACTGGCTGACCGTTACCCTTGCCGGTTACAAACCCTGCACCTATATATTTCCGACCCGCGATTTTGATTTCAGCGCTGTTGAAAACAAGGACGAAGACTACAATGCCAAACTCGTGATCATGCTCGATAAAGTATCATCCGATTCAAGACGCTCGGATGATCCGGAAATCAAATACCTGGGATATAACCCCCGCACCCATGCGCTCGATGTTGTGAAAGACCCCAATAAGATAGCAGAAGAAAAGCCGAAGCCCCTTGTTGATTACGCCGCACGCTATACGATGATCAGAAAGAACAAGACCAAGCCCGAAGGTGTGCCCAACGGCAAAGTGTTTTTACAGGATACCACAGGCGCCACCCTCCAGCAGACACAAACCAATAACACAGGAGACTTCGTCTTTCACCGCCTGAACCCGGATAAGAAATACAAGGTTGTTCTTGAAAAACCCAAAGATGTACCTGAAGATGCCAAAGTGAGCCTGGTTCACAAAGATGGCGCGCTCATCCAGAAGCTTGATTTTGACAAAGCCAGCGGAAGCTTTGTGTATAAGCTGCTTCCTGCTGAACTGACAAAGCTCAGCGTCCTGAATGAAGAAGAAGATGCTTCCATGAAGGTACTTCACTTCTCGAAATCGGAGGAGAAAGAAATCAACATTGTGCAGTATATCTATTACGATGTGGATAAATGGGATATCTCACCGGATGCAGTACCTAAGTTTGATGAGGTAGCCGATATCATGATGAAAAACCCTACCCTCAGGCTTCAGGTGGGATCACATACCGATTCCAACGGCGATGACGATTACAACATGAAGCTTTCCCAGAAACGCGCCCAGGCCGCCGTTACCTATCTCGTATTCAAAGGCATCTCCAAAGACCGGGTAAGCGGCAAAGGCTATGGCGAAACCCAGTTGCTTAACCGTTGCAAAAACGGTG
>DASYGQ010000080.1:0-6929 GCA_035999585.1 Bacteroidia bacterium
TTTACCTTCTCGGCCTTCTTCTGCCTGTCTGTTTCGTACAGCAGGTGAATAATACCGTCTGCCATACCGATCTGAGGGACCAGTATTTTCTCGATTCCTGCGGCTTTCATGATGGTAAGAAATATTTTGGCTGCGGGAACAATCACATCCGCACGATCCGTATTCAGTCCAAGCACTTTGATTCTCTCTTCCAATGGAAAAGCTTCAATGAAATCACAGATCTCTTTCAGCTTATCGTAATTGAGCGGCTTGTTCTGCTTGCGGCGTGACATTTTGAATATCTTGTTGATATTGCCGCCGGAGCCAATGGCAATCAGAGGATGATAAGCCTCTGTAGTTGTTTTCACCCAATCTTTAAACTCTTTCCAGTATTCCTTGCTCACCTGCTGGTGCAGGAGGCGTATTGTACCGATGTTAAACGAACGGGATGCCACACTTTTGTTCTTGGAAAAGAGTGTGATCTCTGTACTTCCTCCGCCAACGTCAATGTAGAGGTAGTCGTTTGACTTGTCGAGCTTTTCCGCTACATGGTTGGAATAAACAATCTCCGCCTCCGTTTTGCCATCGATCACTTCCACCTTGATGCCGGCTTCCTTTCTCACACGTTCTATGATTTCAGGAGCATTGGTGGCTTCACGCAGAGCGGAGGTGGCGCAGGCTTTGTAGCTTTTCACTTCATAAAAATCGATCAGCAGTTTGAACGATTTCATCACCGTGATGAGCTTGTCAATATTCTTTTCGGAAATCTTCTTTTTGAGGAATGCATCTTCTCCAAGCCGGAGCGGTACCCGAACAAGGTCGGCTTTCTTAAAAATCCCTTCGCCTCCGTCGTCGTAAACATTGCATAGCAGCAATCGCACTGCATTGGAACCTATATCTATCGCTGCAAATTTCAAGATTTTATCGGTTTTATCGGTTTAACTGCCTGCTCACTGAAATACTTGAAAATCTGTTCCTGCGATACAAATTTGCCACTTCCTGTTTTTGCCCGCAAACGGTTGTCTTGCCGTTTGTTCAGAATACGCGCCTTTGTATTGTCTTTGAGTTGGATATTGATGACATCTTTCATCTCCTTCTGAATATCCTTATTGTAAATCGGTACGGCTACTTCAGAACGGTAATTGAGATTTCGAATCATCCAGTCTGCCGAAGATATAAAATACTTTTCATCGCCTCCGTTATAAAATATGAACACCCGGGCATGTTCCAGGTATTCTCCGACGATGCTGACAGCCTGAATATTATTACTGAAACCTTCCGTTTCCGTCACCAGCGAACAGATTCCCCGTATGATCAGCTTTATCTGAACTCCGGCAGCGCTTGCTTCGTAGAGTTTACGGATCAGTTCCGGGTCAGTCAGACTGTTCATCTTGATCACAAGCTCCGCCCGCTTTTTCTTTTTGGCGTTTTGAATTTCATTGTTAATAAGTTGCAGGAATTTCTTCCGCATATTGAACGGAGAAACGATCAGGTGTTTATACGTTCCCGGCGTAATATTGTCACCAAAAAAATGAAATATTTTTTCAACCTCTTCGGCAATACGCGGATCCGCTGTAAGCAGGCTCTTATCCGAATAAATCTTTGCCGTTTGCTCATTGAAATTACCGGTTCCGACGTGCGCATACTTCACAATCTCCTTCCCTTCCTTCCTTGTAATCAGCACCAGTTTGGAATGTACCTTCAGGCCGGGTACTCCGTAAATCACCTTGGCCCCCTCTTCCTGCAAACGGTTGGCCCAGTAAATATTGTTTTCTTCATCAAAGCGTGCCTGCAGTTCCACCACCACGGTCACCTGCTTGCCGTTTTTCACAGCATTGATCAGGGCATTCATCACATTGGAGTTCCGGGCAGCCCGGTAAAGCGTGGCTGAAATGGAAACCACCCGGGGGTCAATGGATGCCTCCCGCAATAAATTGATGATGTGGTGAAACGACTGATACGGATAATGCAGCATGATATCCTTCTTTTTCAGCACCCCAAACATGCTGGCTCCGGGAGGAAGATCGCGATGGCTGCTGGCATGCCTTTGAGGATAAGTCAGGTGTTTCATTCCAAGGTCCGGAAACTTCATGAAATCCTTGAAATTGTGATAGCGTCCGCCCGGGATCAGACTGTCGGACCCAATAAATTTGATCCGTTTCGAGAAGTAGTCAAGTGTTTCATCCGGCATTTCGGCGTCGTAAACAAAACGCACCGGTTGCCCCATCTTCCGTTTCTTCAGACTCCTGGATATTTTTTCAAGTATGTTTTTAGACACATCGTTGTCGATATCCAGTTCCGCGTCACGGGTGAGCTTGATGGTATGTGCTTCGATTTTGGTATAGTCGAACAGGTAAAACATCTCATCCAGGCAAAAACGAATGACGTCGTCGAGCAGGATGATGTATTTCTTTTTCCCGATCTGAGGCAGAACCAGGAATCGTGATAAAATATCGGCCGGCACTTCAACCAGCGAATGCCTTGGCTTCTTCCCGGCACGTGACAAACGTATGGCCAGGTAAATGGATTTGTCTTTCAGATAAGGAAACTTGCGGGTGCTGTCGAGCATGATCGGCACCAGGAACGGCATAACCTCATCGTGAAAATAGTCTTTTACAAACTGAGCATGCTTGTCATTCAGCGTCTTTTCATTGATGATAAACACATTGTGCTTCTCCAGCTCCAGAAGAAGATTCGTATACACCCGTTCGAACTTCTCTTCACTCTCTTTCGAAAATTCCACAATTTTTTCAAGAAGATCCACCGGATCCTGACCGATCAGGTCCAGGCCTTTTTTTCCCAGCCTGACCATGCGTTTGATGGTAGCCACACGGACACGGAAAAATTCGTCGCGGTTATTGGAAAAGATTCCAAGAAATTTCATGCGCTCCATCAGCGGCACCGATGGGTCTTCAGCCTCCTGCAAAACACGGTCGTTGAAGGAAAGCCAACTCAGGTCGCGGTATATAAAAGGTATTTTCTTTTTGGCCAACTTCTTCTTGTGCTTCTTAACAGGAGTCATCAGGGATTTCATTAAAGATTCAAATAATACAAATGCGAAAACAAAACCCCAAAGGGTTTAACACAAAGATAACACGGAAGCGTCAGTCGCACGAATGAATTTAAAGGCCGGGGGTATTCTTCGGATAATCAAATGAAAGAAACCGGGCATTTTCCAGTTCTTTCCAGGAATGTATATCCGCTTCCATGCTTACCATCCCGCATGTGGGGATATTTGGAATAGTTTGTTTTGTAAGCGTATTGGCTACTTCCGTAATGGTGTTGTTATGGCCGAAAACAAAAACACGAGCTTTTCCGTCGGGCAGTCCCTGCAAAGCCCTGATAAAAGTGTCGAGTCCTGCTTCATACAGCACAGGACTGAACACCAGCTGATGTGCCTCCAGCTCCAGGACCCGCGCAAAAATAAGTGCGGTGCTGGATGCGCGGATGGCGGTGCTGCTGAAAATCAGGTCAGGAACAACCCCTGCTTCCCTGACACGCCCGGCCATAGTCTTGGCATCTTTATAACCCCGGCTGTTCAGAGGCCGGTCTATATCCTCGAGGTCTTCATTGCCCCAGTCGGATTTTGCATGCCTTATAAGGCTTAGTCGCTTCATAAAAATTGAGTATCATTGTCTCACCCATTGTCTCAAATATACGAAAATGAGAAAAGCATTCTCTTACAGCCTTCTGCCAGCTATTCTACTCGGCCTTGTTCTGTTGTCTGCATTCGTTTTGCAGTCAAAGGACACAGATCAGGAAGTATTTGCCCGTATTCATAAAGAAGAGCAGCACAACCATACAGGAGCTGCGGCTCTTCAGGAAGCCATCAACCGGATCGGTCATCGCCTCACCGGAAGCGCCAACGGAAAGAAAGCCGAGCAATATGCATACGACCTGTTTAAAAAATACGGTTATAAGAATGTGAAATTTGATGGGTTTGAGGTCGAAGCATGGAGCCGGGAAAGCGTAAAGCTTGACTTGTATTATCAGGGCTCCGATACCCTTCATGCACTTCCTGACGGCAACCCTACCTTTCCCATAAAGCTCAATACCGGCAATGCTTCCTGTGTGACGATGCCGGAAGTGGTCAGCCTTGCGCAAACACCCCTCAAGTCGGATGTCTTTGCTCCGGTGCTGGATATCGGCAACGGCCTGAAGGCCGATTTTGAAAAACACAAAGACAGCGTGAAAGGCAAAATAGTATTGCTCAACCTGGGCATTTATCCGAGAGACTCCACACTCAAAAATCTGCACCGTTCGGAAAAAACGGCTTTGGCCATCCAGTATGGTGCAAGAGGTTGTATTTTCATAAACAATGTGGAGGGCAGGATACTGCTTACCGGGACAGCTTCTGTTGATGGAAAGATAATACCGATCCCCGCCGTTTGCATCACTCAGGAAGATGGATTCAGCTTCCGGGAATGCGGAAAGCTCAGCGGCCATCCCTGGGCACGCATCCGCATGAGCAACAAAAGCGGAAAGATCCAGGCACGAAATGTGGTTGCAACAATCAAAGGCACTGAACTTCCTGATGAGGAAATCATTCTGTGCGGGCATCTCGACAGCTGGGATCTGGCCTCCGGAGCCATCGACAATGGCATCGGCTCTTTCTCCGTTCTTGAAATAGCCCGTGTGTTTGAGAAACTGCAGATTCACCCACGCCGGACAATCCGGTTCATCACCTTCATGGGTGAAGAGCAAGGTCTCCTGGGGTCGAAAGCTTATGTCAAAGAACGAAAGAACGCCGGCACCCTCGATAAAATCAAATATGTCATCAACCTCGACATGGCAGGCAATACCTCCGGTTTTAATTCCAGTGGGAGACCTGAAATGGAGACCTTCACAAAAGCCGTCATTGAAGAGATTAAAAAAGCAGATCCTGAATTCAAAGGTTCGTACGGAAGCAGTGCCGGGCTGCACAGCGACCATCAGACTTTTCTGGAGCAGGGGATTCCTATCATGGAACCGGAGGGCAGCCTCGATCGCTCAGTATACAAGTATTATCATTCCAATAAAGACGATTTCGCCCTTGTGAATCCCGAACACATGAGCCGTTGTGCGGAGTATGTCGGGATGATGGTTTATGCACTGGCCAATGCCAAAGACCTTCCTGCTCATCGCCTGAATGATTCCGAAACACGCGATTTCTTTATCAAAGCCCATCTGAAAGATGAGCTTATCCTGGGTGGGGAATGGAGATGGGACAAATAAGTCACTGATTCCCCTCGCAGCCACCCATTCGGCAGTTTGCCTTTGAATTCCTTAAAAAGAGTATAACGGAACAAACAAACACAGTCCCCGACACTGCTTTTCGGAAAATTGTTTCGGCTTTAGGCCGGTCAATTCGGCTATAGACTCTGTTTTCCCAATTTATTAATACGTAAATTTAGATGCTGTTAATCCGATGTCAGAATGGAAGGCAGCTTTAAGTATTAATCTATTGGTTTGTGGCTAAAAAGACATATACCTATTCTCAGGCACTGAAGCAGTGCCTCACGTATTTCGGAGGCGATGAACTGGCTGCCTCATCCTGGCTCAGCAAGTATGCCATGAAAGACCGGGAAGGACGTTTACTCGAAAGCGATCCCGAAGCCATGCACCAGCGCATGGCAAGAGAGTTTGCAAAAAAAGAAAAATTATTTGGCGTAAAGAAACTGTCAGCGGTCAAAAAGAAAGGCCTTTCTGTTTACGGACAGAACCGGCCAGCCTTAACAGAACAAAAGATCCTTTCCTATTTCAGAAACTTCCGGTATATCATCCCGCAGGGAAGCGTGATGGCCACATTGGGAAACCCGCATACGATTGCTTCTCTTTCAAACTGCATCGTGCTTCCCAAAATATACGATTCCTACGGAGGCATCCTGTATACCGATCAGCAACTGGCACAGCTGTTTAAAAGGCGTTGCGGCATTGGCATTGATATCAGCACCCTTCGCCCTTCAGGCATGTTCGTGCTCAATGCTGCCGGAACGACTTCAGGTGCCGTTTCCTTTATGGAGCGTTTCTCCAACACCACCCGTGAAGTCGCCCAAAACGGAAGACGGGGAGCGCTCATGATTACGATGGATGTGGCCCATCCTGATATTCAGGATTTCGTTCGTATTAAGCAAGATCTTACGAAAGTAACCGGAGCAAACGTTTCTGTAAAACTCAGCGATGAGTTCATGAAAGCTCTTGAAAAAAACGCTTCCTTCCGGCTTCGTTTTCCGGTAGATTCCAAAAAACCCTTGTTCAGTTCGAAAATCCAGGCGAAAGATCTGTGGGACACCATCATTCACTGCGCGCATCACAGTGCCGAGCCGGGCATCATATTCTGGGACAGGCAGCATCATTATTCCACCTCTTCCGTTTACCCGGAGTTCGAAAACCTCAGCACGAATCCTTGCTCGGAAATAGCCATGCAGGGTGGCGACAGCTGCAGGCTTATGGCCATCAACCTGTTCAGCTTTGTGACAAAACCCTTTTCCAAAGAAGCTGCTTTCGATTGCGATCTTTTTTATGAAGTAGTTTACGAAGCGCAGCGCCTGATGGATGACCTCGTGGAACTGGAACTGGAAGCCATCAGCCGGATACTAAGCAAAATCAAAGCAGATCCCGAACCCTCCTACATCAAGAGTGTTGAGCTTGAAACGTGGAAACTGATTTATGAAAATGGGAAGAAAGGCCGCCGCACAGGCCTTGGCTTTACAGCTCTTGCCGATACCTTTGCTGCCCTGGGTTTTTCTTACGACTCAGAAAACGCTCTGAAGGAAGCCGAAAAGATCATGCGCAGGAAATGCCAGGCCGAGTTTGACAGCTCCATTGACATGGCCATTGAGCGGGGCTCTTTCCGCGCTTTTGACCCGGCCATTGAAAAAACCTCCGGCTTTGTTCAAATGCTCAAAAAGGAATTTCCGGAGTTGCACACACGCATGATGAAAGCAGGCCGGCGGAACATCTCCCTTAGC
>DASYGQ010000298.1:0-7637 GCA_035999585.1 Bacteroidia bacterium
CAAACACACCTTCGCCTCTTTCGAGAACAACGGGCAGGGGATGGTAATTATGTGCTCCGTATTTTTCTTCTGATTCAATGGCTTTGGCACTGGCGTTCCGGCTTGTCATGACAGGGTTCATCGGGCTATTCGGTTATAATCGTGAAACACAAATTTAGTCTTTTTTTCCGGATTCCGGATGATGAATCACCGCAGCCAAAGCGCTGATCCGCCTTTTTCGTAGATTTGCGACCATGAAAAACAAAAAGCCATTGCCTCTGCTTACCGAAGTGACGATTATTGATGCCGGCACCGAAGGGCAGTCGATCGGGAAAGTGGAGGATTATGTGGTTTTCGTCAAAGGTGCGATTCCGGGTGATGTGGTGGATGTACAGGTGACCCGCAAAAAGAACAAGTTCCGGGAAGGTAAAGCCACGTTTTTTCACAGCTATTCAGAACGTCGTACAGAACCCGCCTGCGAGCATTTCGGAACCTGCGGAGGCTGCAAATGGCAAAACATGAAATACGACTCTCAGTTGTTTTTCAAGCAAAACCAGGTACACAATGCCCTTGTACGCATCGGCAAGCTGGACATTCCGGAAATCAATCCCATCATAGGATCTGCAAACATCTATCACTACCGCAACAAACTTGAGTTCACCTTTTCCAATAAGAAATGGCTGACCCTGGAGCAGATTGCTGATAAGTCGCTCGATTTCAGCGAAGGCCCCGGAGGCTCACGCAATGCACTGGGCTTTCACATCCCCGGCTTGTTCGACAAGGTGCTTGATATCAATACCTGTCACCTGCAGGCCGACCCTTCCAATGCGATACGACTCGAAGTGAAGAAATATGCCATGGAGCACAACCTTGAGTTTTTCGATATCCGTGAACAGGCAGGATTGCTCCGCAATATCATCATCCGGACCACCAGTACCGGGGAAGTCATGGTGATCGTTATTTTCTTTAAGAACGACAAAGAAGCGATCCATGGGTTGCTGGAGCATTTGAAACAAACCTTCAAAGCTATTACGTCACTCCAGTATGTGGTGAATGAAAAACGCAACGATACCATTTTCGATCAGGAGGTAAACGTATTTGCAGGCAACGATGCCATTTTTGAGCAGATGGAAAATCTGCGTTTCCGTATTTCACCCAAATCGTTCTACCAGACCAATTCGGCACAGGCCTATGAGCTGTATAAGGTAACACGTGAATACGCCGGTCTGCAAGGGACGGAAGTAGTATACGACTTATATACCGGCACCGGAACCATTGCCAATTTCGTGGCACACCAGGCGAAAAAAGTGGTTGGCATTGAAACGGTGGAAGCAGCCATTGCGGATGCAAAGATCAATTCAAAACTGAATAATATCGGAAACACTTCTTTTTATGCAGGCGACATGAAGGATGTGCTGAATGATGCATTCATACGCGAAAACGGCAAGCCCGATGTGATCATTACCGACCCTCCCCGCGCCGGCATGCATGAAGATGTTGTGCGCAAAATCGCAGAGATACGCCCGAAACGCATTGTCTACGTAAGCTGTAACCCCGGCACCCAGGCCCGCGACCTGGCCATGCTGGATGAGTTTTACAAAGTCACCAAAGTACAGCCGGTGGATATGTTCCCGCATACACATCATGTGGAGAATGTGGTTTTGCTGGAGCTGAAGACTGCCTGATAATTTCCATCCTGTCTGTTCGAACAGCGCTTGCCTTCGTCTTCCTTCTTCATAATGCTCCTATCCGATTGCTTATAATTGGTCTTCCAATTATTTGACTTCGGCGGCAAAACCAGATATTTTCGCTTTATGTATAAAAATGATCCCGAATATATCAGTAGCACTGCCCTCCCATCAAGGCTAATTAACAAAAAAGGCTTAAATTTGAGTAAGCAAAAACACAAAATGGTTACCGTTATAAAAAAAGGCAGTCCCCGGCAAAAGATTCTCAAGTTGTTAAAAAAAATGAAAATTTATCAGGGGCTTGATGCATTTAAGTTCTGCGGTGCTATTCACTTCAAAGAGGATGGTCTTGCTTTACAAAGAAAGATGAGAAATGAATGGAAATAGTCTGTTCATTGAAACAAATATTGCAATCTGTTTTCTAGCTGGGGATGAAACCATGCGAATATGTTAAATAAATGTCAGGTTCATATTTCGTTTATTACAGAACTTGAATTATTAGGATACAAAAGCATTTCTTCTTCTGAGCGCGTTGTTTTAAAGTCCTTTATATCTGCCTGTTCTATTGTTGACATCAACAACGAAATTAAAGAGAAAAGCGTTCGAATCAGGCAAAAACATCGATTAAAGCTACCGGACAGTATAATTGCCGCCAGCGCCTTGTATCTTGATATTCCATTTATTTCTGCAGATAAAGATTTCAGCAAGGTAAAAGAACTTAAT
The DNA here is from genome assembly GCA_035999585.1 of Bacteroidia bacterium. Lineage (GTDB taxonomy): Bacteria > Bacteroidota > Bacteroidia > Palsa-965 > Palsa-965 > Palsa-965. The sequence goes on from DASYGQ010000298.1 coordinate 2,391, forward strand.
CTGGTACTGTACGAAAAATAATTATGACGCAAATCAGTGTAGTTATCCTTCTCACTTTTGTCATTAACTTTATCTCCACCCTTTCTTATTCCGTAAGGATCGTGGGTATCCGCACCGGACGCATCGCCATTTCTTTTGCTTTGTTCAATATCCTGGTTCTGGTATCGCGTACAGCGAACGGATTTCAGGCGCCACTGCTTGCCAAGACTGTTGAAACAGATATAAAGCACGGGATATTTAGCAACGATCTCCCTTTCCGGCTAATCATATTCTCAAGCACACTTGCTACCATATTCGGAGGCTTTCTGATCCCCACCTTCCAGAGAATTTTATCCAAAGCCGTTATCAATTTCAGCACTCATAAATCCATGTCTAAATTAATCTTTCATGGCTTTTCAAAAGCAGGCATCCTGTATTTTAGGGATAACATGACCATTCCTGCCAAGAGCAATATTTCCACAATCGAATTGGGTAAACACTTTCCATGGCGAATATTCATTCTAAACACCTGCGCTGTCGCTATTCTCACCATTGGTGTTCTGTCGGCAGTTTATGCTTCATATCTTAATCCAGAATACCGGAGCACCGCCAGCAATTTATCTGCTTTCATTAATGGATTTGCGACCATATTGATGTTTGCCTTTATCGATCCTCACCTCTCTGCCATGACCGACGATGTAACTCTTGGCAGCTGTTCCGAAGTCTCTTTTCGCAAATACATTGTTTATATGACCATCGCAAGGCTCCTGGGAACACTATTGGCTCAGTTTCTCTTCCTGCCAGGGGCCAAAATTCTGGCCTGGGCTGCAACAATCATTTAAGCCATCCCATGACTCATGAATATTCCCGACATCAAATCCTTCCTCAACGAAAAATACATCCAGTACAACAGCTTCGCATTCATTGAAAGTGATCCCGTTTCCATTCCCCGGCGCTTCAGCAAAAAGCAGGACATTGAAATAGCCGGTTTCCTGGCGGCCACCATTGCCTGGGGACAACGTCCCACCATCATACGCAACGGGAACAGACTCATGCAATGGATGGATGAGAGTCCGCATGAATTCATTTTGAATCACAGTCCCAAAGACCTCAAGCCTTTCAAAACATTCGTTCACCGCACCTTCAACAATACCGACATCCTCTATTTCATCAAAGCCCTCAAACATATTTACAGCAAACACAAATCAATGGAAGAGGCTTTCCTTCTTCCCGGCAAATGGAAGGAAAGCGATACCCAGGAAGCCATCATACGGTTTCGGACACTTTTCTTCAGTCTCCCTCACCCCGATCGCAGCCGCAAGCATGTATCCGATCCTGCCGCCGGCTCGGCAGCCAAACGCCTGCATATGTTCCTTCGCTGGATGGTGAGGAAGGACAAAGCCGCGGTCGACTTCGGTATCTGGAAGCGCATCCCTCCCTCTGCCCTGCTCTGTCCGCTCGATGTTCATTCCGGCAATGTGGCCCGCAAACTGGGTTTATTAAGCCGCACACAAAACGACCGCCGGGCCGTGGAAGAGCTGACCGCGGCATTGAGATCCCTGGACCCTAGCGATCCCGTCAAATATGATTTTGCCCTGTTCGGGCTTGGTGTTTTTGAGGGCTTTTAACTTTGAAGGCATCCCGAAATTTAAGATAAACTTCGATATTCGATATTCGGTGTTCAGTATTCGATATTCCAATTTTTGAGATAATTCCTTCGTTAGAGCACTTTCAATAATTAAGCCAGGTGAAGGGCTTGTTGGCATACTCATAAATATTAGCTAATTTCGGGCCTTGATGAGATTCGTCAATCCCGCTTTCCTTTTTGCTCTTTCCGCGATCAGCATCCCCATTCTTATCCACCTCTTCAATTTCCGGAAGTTCAAAACGGTTTATTTCACCAATGTGCGTTTCCTGCGCGAAGTCAAAGAGGAAACTCAGTCGAAGTCACAGCTCAAACACCTGCTCGTGCTCCTCTGCCGCATCCTGGCCATTACCTTCCTTGTCCTCGCCTTTGCCCAACCTTATATTCCTTATCACCACCAGAAAGTAAATACCGGCAGCAAAGCCCTTAGCCTGTATATTGATAACTCCTTCAGCATGGATGCTGAAAACAAAAGCGGCCGCCTCCTGGATGAGGCGAAAAAAGATGCCCGCGACATCGCCTCCGCATACAGACCCACTGACCAGTTTCAACTCCTCACCAACGATTTCGAAGGCCGCCATCAACGCCTGGTCAACCGCGAAGAGTTCCTGGAACTCCTGGATGAAGTGAAACTCTCACCGGCTGTCAAAAACATGTCCCAGGTGTTTTCCAGGCAGGCTGATCTGCTCAATAATGCCGGACGCCTCAGCGGCAGCAAGCTGGCATTCCTGATTGGTGACTTTCAAAAGAGCATCAGCGATTTCGATCGCATCAAAAACGACACTTCCGTAACGGTACATCTGATTCCCGTTGTTCCACAGGAGCGCAAAAACCTGTATATCGACTCCTGTTGGTTTGAAACACCCGTCCGTAAGCTCAACACCCCGCAACTGCTTCATGTGCGGCTCCGCAATTCATCCGCCCAGGAGTATACCAATATACCCATGAAGCTGTTTATCAATGGGCAGCAAAAAACACCTTCCAGCTTTCACATCGCGCCCATGGGCAAGACGGATACCGTCATCGCCTTCACCATCCGCGAGCCCGGATGGCAGCAGGGACGGGTGGAAATAACCGACAGTCCCATCACCTTCGATGATACCTATTACTTCTCTTTTGAAGCATCGGCCAGCATCCCTGTACTTTGCATATCGCCTGCCCCCAAAACCTCTGTTCCTGCAACTGCTAATACAGGCAGGCCGGTCGCCGCTCTTTTCGGACACGACTCCGCCTTCCGTTTTTCAGAGGTGAGGGAGAACGCCATCGACTACTCCGCCATTGCCAAATACAAACTTATAGTACTCGACGGCCTGAGTTCCGTCTCATCCGGCCTCGGTCTGGAGCTGAACCGCTTCCTGCAGAACGGAGGCAGCCTGCTCATCTTTCCTTCAGCACATATAGATGCAGGAGGGTATACCGACTTCCTCTCTTCCATCCATGCCAATACCTTCCAGGAAACAGATACGGCGGATACGAAAGTCGACAAGCTCAATTTCGAACACGAGATCTACCGGGAAGGTGTGTTTGAAAAGAAGAATGGCAGGCTTCAGACTTCAAACCTGGATCTGCCTTCGGTTCTCAGTCATTACCGGATGAGCAGAAGCTCCCGCTCCGGAGAAGAGGACCTGATGACCCTGCGCAACGGCGATCCTTTTCTTTCCAAATACACCATCGGTAAAGGCAGTCTGTATATCTGCAGCGCTGCACTCACTCCGGAGGCCAGTAATTTTCAGAAACATGCGCTCTTTGTGCCGACCCTTTTGCAGATTGCTTTTTTCAGCCAGCAGCAGAACCGCATGTCCTATACCATCGGCAACAATGAGGTTGTTGAACTCAACAGCACCCCCAGCGGAACCGAGCATGTGTTCCACATTCTTTCGGGCGATGGCAAATTCGATATCATTCCCGAACACCGAATCATCGATTCCAAAACAAACCTCTTTATCCGCAACCAGGTAAGCACTTCCGGCAATTATAATCTAAAGAGCGACACCGATCTTGTTGCAGGCCTCTCGTTCAACTACAACCGCAAAGAATCAGACATCACCACCCTTTCCCCTGCTGAGCTTACTGGCGCACTGGAAAAGGCTGGGCTGGTGAATTTCAATGTCATTGAAAAGGGACAAAAAGAATTGAGTTCCCTGCTTTCCGAAATGGATCAGGGGCAAAAGCTCTGGAAGATATGCATCTGGCTGGCGCTTATTTTCCTGGCTGCGGAAGTCGCGCTGCTCAGGCTTTTGAAATAACAGAAATCGTAGAAACGGCAAAATGAAACTACTCATCCAACAGGCAAGGATCAGCGATCCGAACTCCGGTCACAATGGCAAGGTGTGTGACATTCTGATCGAAAACGGAATCATTGTTTCCATCCAGGCAAAAATCGAAGCCGGCAAAGACATCAAAACGTTCAGCGCCGAAAACCTGCATGTATCACCGGGCTGGTTCGACATGCAAAGCAATTTCCGGGATCCCGGCTTTGAATACAAGGAAGATATCGCCAGCGGCGCTTCAGCTGCAGCAGCCGGAGGCTTTACCGGAGTGGCGCTTATGCCTTCCACACAGCCGCCCATTCACTCCAAAGCCGAAGTTGAATACATACGCAACAAATCAAGAGGCTCTGCGGTGGATATCTACCCCATCGGCACACTTTCACAGCACCTCGAAGGCAAAGAGCTTTCGGAAATGTACGACATGCACCTGAGCGGTGCCGTGGCTTTCTCGGACGATAAAAAACCGGTTAAAAATGCAGGACTGCTCCTCAGAGCCCTGCTCTATACGAAGAACTTCAACCGCCTGGTGATGACACATTGCGATGAGCAAAGCATCTCCGGCGAAGGCAAGATGAACGAAGGAGTCATGAGCACGCAGCTCGGCCTGAAAGGCATGCCTGCACTGGCCGAAGAAGTGATGCTTAACCGCAACATACACCTCGCCCAATACGCAGATGCGAGACTTCACATCAGCTCGGTATCCACCGCCGGCGCCGTGGAGCAGATCCGGACTGCCAAAAAACAAGGCATGAAGCTCAGCGCTTCGGTGAACGCACACCACCTGGCGCTGGACGACAAAACCCTGGGCGGATTCGACACCAACCTGAAAGTGAACCCACCCCTGCGCACGGGAGCTGATATTGCAGCACTCAAAAAAGGACTGGCCGACGGCACCATTGATGTGATCGTGTCGGATCATGCTCCGGAAGATCCCGAGAACAAAGTGCTGGAATTCGACATGGCCGCCTTCGGTATGCTCGGACTGGAAACGGCCTATGCCATTGCCAATACATACTCGGGTTTGAAAACAGAAGACCTCATCCATAAACTTTCCATCGCTCCGCGGACTTTACTGGGCATTGAAATACCAAAAATCAAGGAAGGGGAAAAAGCCAATCTCAGCTTCTTCAATCCGGATCTCAAATGGACCTTCGGGGAAAAAGACATCCGCTCCAAATCACGCAATACGCCTTTTACGGGACATGCGTTTAAAGGAAAGGCACTGGGGATTTATAATCAAGGGGAGATACGATCCTGATTAAAGAACTAGACCAATAATCAATATTCTTAAAGGAATGAACTTATTTTCATTCGGGAGAATAAACAGATTGTGATATAGACCGCGGATTATCA
>DASYGQ010000315.1:0-27837 GCA_035999585.1 Bacteroidia bacterium
AAGACCAGCACCCATTGCAGCAACACCATAACCAATGCCTACGTTAGCACCGGAAACAGCAGCATCCAATAAAATGTTTGATAACATGTTGTGTGTTTTTAATTTCCCTGTTTTCTTTCTCTCAGACCGGCAACAGGAAACAGCCGGCAAAATCATCAGTGATGCTCTGCATGTGCATGTTCTTCCGTAGCTGTCCCGAAGTACATGGCAGCGAGCAATGTAAATACGTAAGCCTGCAGAAATGCTACCAGCAGTTCAAGCATACCCATGAATATGGTAAAAGCCACGGAGAAGACCGCCACCCCGAATCCAAGACCTGTGCTCATTTCGGCAAAAATGAAAATAAGACAGAAAAATGATAGGGCGATGATGTGGCCTGCCAGCATGTTGGCAAAAAGTCGGATCATCAATACGAAAGGTTTCAGGAACACACCGATGATTTCAATAGGAGTCAGGAGGACAAGTACGCCAACCGGAACACCGGGCATGGCTACGATGTGTCTCCAATAGTTCAGGTTTCCGCTAATGGTGGTGATCACAAAAACCAGGAATGCGAGTGTCAATGCTACCGCAATATTGCCGGTTACATTGGCGCCACCTGGCATGACTGGTATCAGGCCGAGCATATTGCTGAACCAGATGAAGAAGAATATCGTAAGTAGGAATGGAAGGTATTTCATGTATTTCTTCGGACCGATTGCCGATTTGGCAATGTCGTCACGAACGAAAATGATAAGCGGCTCCACAAAACTCTGGATGCCTTTGGGTGCAACTCCGGGCGCTCTTTTGTAAGCATTGGCCGCAGAAATGAAAACCCACATCATCAGAGCCATGGTGATGAAGATGGAAAGAACGTTTTTGGTGATCGATAAATCAATAACACTGGCTGAAACTTCTTCGTCTACTGTGCCGTCAGAGCGGAGGGCAATCATTTTATGGGAGCCATCTGCATTTTTTTCGTAGCGAAAGCCTTTGCTGCCATCTTCCAGATGACTGGAAGAAAACACGCTGATTCCTCTTTTTGAATAAATGATCACAGGAAGCGGAACCGCAACATGACCCGCAATGTGCCATTCGTGTGAATCGGAAATGTGCTCGATAATCAGTTCGCCGGCATTGAATTTGCCTTCTTTTACCTCGTTTTTTGTCTCAGTCGAAGTTTTTGCCGCCTTTTCATTGTCCGGATCACCGGCATAGGAAAGAAAGCTCAGGCATGAAAAAGACAGAATGAGGAGAAAACGAAGCGAAAATGTCCTGAAACAAGTGTATTTATGGGCCATCTGGCAGAATCAGTTAACAGGTTTTTGAAATCGGGTGCAAACATATAGAATATGTGACAATAATTGAAAAAAAACGAGTTGAATTTTTAACAATTTCTCCCACCCCTTTCAGGCTGCTTATGAATGCTGCAGGGAGGCCGATGAAAGAGCGGATGATTAAATAGCGTAAAGGTTGATTACGAGTGATTAATGAGGCTATTTTCTGAGTTTCCGGTATAAGCTGGAAATTTCAAAAACAGTAAAAAGGAAATACATGGACAGGAAATACAAGGCGGTGATACGGGCATGATCCCTGTCGGTGAGAAAAACAACGATGAGAAACAAGAAATAAATGAATAGTTTAAGAGCAGTGAGGCCCATGAAACGATTCACAAAAATCTGGGGTTTGTTTTCAGAGGCCCTTACAAGTAGAAAATGTACACCATAGGTAACCAAGGCGAAAAAAATGAAAATAAACCAGGAGATGGAGTTGTGAAAGACGGGAGGTGTCAACGCGTTCCAGCAGCCAAGTAAAACAGCAACCAGTATCGTGAAAATCAGAAATTTATAATTAAACTCCTTCATAGAAATGCCTTTTTCAGGCACGAAGGTAAGCTTTTTGGGTATTGCAGGGTTTTATTGCGAAGGTGGGCAAGAAGGGAAATGACATGAGTAAAGCCTTATTTTTTCTTAATAAAATCTCGGATGAAATACCAAAGCGCTGCAAAAACACCGAACAAGCTCAGGAACAATGTGAAGGCTGGAAATTTCCAGCCGGTCAGTCCGTCCAGCCAATGGCCCAAAAATGCACAGCCACCCATGATGGCCGCCATCTGAAGTCCCATAGCAGAATACTTAATAAAATCAGTAGACTGCTGCTTTTTCTTTGGTTGTTCCGTTTGCTGTGGTTGCATGCTTCATGTCTTTAACTACTCCTCCCATGCTGCATGATCCGGTAAAATCAGCTCCGGGTTCAATAGACAATTTATTGGTTATCAGATCGCCCGATAACTTAGCTGTTGATTTCAGCGAAAGCAGTTCAGATACAGTCACTTTCGCGCGAATAGTGCCTGAAATGTCAGCGTTCTGACAAACAACCTCGCCGTCTACAGTACCTGTAGTGCCGACAACCAGTTTGCCTTTCACGTTGATAGATCCTTTGATGCTTCCGTCTATACGAATATCTCCGTTTGATTTGATATCACCTTCAATGATGGTTCCTGCCCCGATCAGGTTGATGGAGGGTGAATCCGTAAGATTTGTTTTGGACATCCCGTTGCTTTTGTTTGAGTTGAACATGGATTAAAAAATTTGAATGCAAGTAAAAGTAGGGAAAAAATAACAAAAAACAGGAGAAAAACGCTTAAATACCAACAAATAATGAACAATATGGGGTTTATTTGTTAAGAAAAGGGCGATGCCCAGGGATTAAGGGTTTTTCTTGAAGTAATTGGTATTGAAAAAGGCCTTAAAATCATCCGTGTTCTTTTCATGGAAAAAGACCGTAAAATTGTCGGATGACATGACAAATACCTCCACCTTACTCAGGTTGACATCCTTAAACACATCCTTATCGCCTTTTACAAATTCATAATAAGTCATTGCAGCCTTCTTGTCGGGAAACTCTTTGATCTTAACAATCTGAAAATCTTCAGCGATCGGGATACTGCTTATCGTGAGACTGATTGTGCTGAAATACTGCTGATTGAAATTTGACAGGTTTGTCTTGAAGTTGTTTAAATCAGTTTTTCCCTTTAGCACGATAACCGCAAAGTGAGGTGCATCTTCCTGAAAAATGTATTTTTCTCTTTTTGCCTCTGCTGCTGCAATAGAATCGGCATGAGGATCGGGTTTGCCGCCCGACTGCACACGTTTGATCATATCCAGCATTCCCTGAGCCTGATTGTGGATTTCATCTTTCGGATATTTCATCATCACCGATGTGAGAGCCAATGAAAAAGCTTTCACATCACCTGTGCGGCCGATCGAAAGAGCGCGGAGATATGCAAATTTGGGTGATAATTTGCTGCCTCCATAGATGGAGTCGGCTGTGTTGCAACGGACAATCACCTCTGAATAATGCCCGCCCAGGTATTGGGCATACGTTTCGGTATAAAAAGCTTTTACGATGTCCTGGTTGGCTTTCGCATTATTCAGGTTTTCAGGATGTTTGAGAAGTTCGGCCAATTCGGAATCCGGGAACTTTGTCAGGATTATATTTCTGTTGTAATCTGCTTTTTCCTGATTGCCCAGAACCAGATAAAGACGGTACAAAAAATAATACGCCGTTGGAATGTATTTGTTCTGCGGAAAACGACTGACCATCTCTTCAAAGGTTCCTGCTGCCTTTTCATTGTTCATCAGTGCCTCTTTGTAAATAATCCCTGCATTGTAATAGGCATCCACAATGCGGATGTTTGAGCGGTCAATGGCATCTTTAGTTAATGGAAGATTTTTGAGATAAGGACTACGGGAGGATAATCCGGCCGGAGTGCCTTTTTTTCCGTCTTTTTTACCTGCAACAACTTTCGCTGTATCCTGCTCTTCTGTTGTTGGAATGGCATCGGTAGGAATAGCGGCTTCCTTATTCAGCCTTCTCCAATTGTCTTCCAGTTTCCTGTCTCCCCATTTCTTCCGGAAGTCGGCAACACCAAAACTGATCGCCGCCGAATTATTGAAATACCACGATGCATCAACACCCGGTGTCGGGGTCGGTGAATTGGCTGCCAAGCCCGGAGTGGTCGTATTGGGATTTGCTTTGGCAGCCAGACGCGCTTCTTCCTTTTTCTTTTCTTCTTCCTTGGTTTTTGCAATCAGTCTGTCAATGAAGACATTCCTTGACGAACTGTCCATCGCAGCAATTCGCTGCAGGCTGTCCTCAACACTTATTATTTTCAGATTTTTTACAAGATCAGTCAGGTTTTTTTGTTTGGCGACAATCATGTCGTAATTGGGAAACTCCTTTTTGATCAGAGGTACGACACTGTCGTAATATAACTGAGCAAGCCTGTAATCAGGCCGGTCGTAATACAAATCCGCAAGACGCAGATAAGACAATGCCTTCTGGTTTGGATTTTTTGTGCTTACGAGAATGGATTTATGGAGGTAATCAATTCCTTTCGCTTCCTGTTTTTCTCTCAATTCAATGCCTGCAAGCGTATAATAGATCTGATCACGGTAGTCCTCGTTCTTGAAATCCTTCAGCATGGCCATCAGCTCTTTTTTGATCTGGTCTCCTTTGCCTTCGGAAAAATCATAAAGCCGTGCACGGTTCAGGCGTGCATTGAATTCCATATCATAGGTGGGCCTTAAACGAATAACGGATGTAAACAGGCTGACCGCTTTTTTGTTCTGTCCTTGTTTCTCATAGAGCTGAGCCAGCACATATTCATAACGTGCACGGTCCTTATTGTTGACCGAAAACGGGCCATTCTTTAATGGACCAATTGCTTTCAGCGGACCAGTGGGTTCCAGCAAAGTAATTGACTTTGTCAGGTTTTGAATGGCAGCCTCATACAATTCGCGTTTGATATTGTAATCTGCAGCAAGAGCATACAATTCAGCGGCTTTCTTTTTTGGGAATTTTTTGTCATCCTTCAAAAGCGTCAGAAGCTCCTCCGATTTTGAGAAAATGCTTGTTTCATTATAGGTGCGGATAAGCCACAGAAAGCCATCATAGCGGATCGGCCGCTTGGCATATTTTTTTGTTACATATTCAAAGGCATCTACCGCTGCAAAATATTCCTGTTTGTAAAAACGGGCTTTGCCGATGGTGAGAAAACAGTCTTCGATCCAGACATTCGCACCCGCGATTTCCACATTTTTTTTATCAGTGATCATATGCCGCTCAATGGCATTGGTGGCCTTTTTGATGGCCTTATCCATGTCACCCGAAGCCATTTTCAGGCTTTCTTTTTGTGCATATTTAAAAAGGGGGAGAATGTTGGAATAATCATCGACGTAGGATTTATCGATCTTTGCAACGCCATCTTTGATTGCTTCCCGTGCGTAAAAATAGCCGTTGTAACGGGTGTTTATTCTGTGGTAACTACGTGTTACCCAGGTGTTTTTATTGGTGGCGCAGCCAAACAGGCCTCCTGCCAGGAAAACTGCAAAACAGATATGTAGACTTAAACGTTTCAACCAGAGCTTCGGATAAACAGAATGACGCATTGGGAAATAACGCCCAAAAGGCAAATTTATTGTATTTTCCCATAAAGCGGTCTGATTTTAGAAGGTATGAATGATTCCTGGTACTTTTATTCCGGAAAAGGCAGAAACCCGATCAATCGTTGTTTTAAAAACAATCAAATCCTCCATGAAACTATCCTTCTTTTTGTTTCTGACAGCTTTGAGCTTTTCATGCTTAGCCCAGAATAATTTTCTTCTATGGGAAATAAGTGGCAACGGCCTCAAAGCCCCGTCCTACCTGTTTGGCACATATCATCTGATCAACAGTACCTTCATTGATTCCATGCCTCTGATCCAAAAGAAATTCGATGCTTGCAGTACTGTGGCCGGTGAAATCCTGATGGATGCAGGAACACTTGCAAAAGTGTCGGAATCAGCGATCATGAAGGATTCCAGCCTTTCGCAACTGATGACAAAAGAAGAATATGATCTGACGGCAGCCTATCTGAAAGAAACCACCGGAATGAACCTGAGCCTCTTCGATAAAATGAAGCCCGTTGTGATCAGCACCTTGTTTTATACAGCCCTGATTCCAAAAAATAACCCCGGAAAACCCATGGATATCTATTTTCAGGAAATGGCCAAAAAGCAAGGTAAAAATCTGGTGGGCTTGGAAACCGTTGAGGATCAGATTGCAGTATTGTTCAATAGCATGCCTCTGAAACGTCAGGCCCGTATGCTTGTGGAGACCGTGAAGGATAAGGACAAAAATCTGAAGGAAATGATCCGGATGGATCATTGTTACAGGAATCAGGATTTAGACTGTCTGGGACAAAGCATTTCGGAAGACGAATCTTATAGCCCGGATGAAATGGCTCAATTGGTTGAACTGCGAAACCAGAGATGGATCGCGGAGCTTCCGGCTATGATGCAGGAAAAGAGTTGTTTCATTGCTGTTGGAGCAGGTCACCTTCCGGGCGAAAAAGGCCTCCTTGAAATGCTCCGGCGTAAAGGATACCAGGTGAATGGCCTGAAAATGAATTGAGTCCGACTGTTCGTAATTCAATCCGGTCTTTTGGCCGGATTAAACTATTTTTGCCACATGCTTTTCCGTACTATCATAGGTCAGGACGAAATCAAACAACGTCTCATTCATTCGGTAAAAGAGAATCGTATCAGCCATGCCCAGTTGTTCCTCGGTCCTGAAGGAAGTGGCAGTCTGGCATTGGCTTTTGCTTATGCCCAATACATATACTGTATCAACAAGCAGGAGGGAGACTCCTGCGGTGTCTGCCCCGCCTGCCTGAAATGTCAGAAACTGGTGCATCCCGATCTCCATCTTGTGTTCCCGGTTGCTTTATCCAAAGATGTGGAGGTCAGCGATGATCTCCTCGCTGATTTCAGAGCGGCTTTTCTGGCAGATCCCTATCTGACTTTGCAGTCGTGGTTCGATGCGCTTGGTGCAGAAAATAAACAACCGGTCATTGCGGTTAAAGAAAGTGCATCCATTCTGCGCAAACTCAGCCTGACAACCTTTGAAGGCGGTTTTAAAACAATGGTTATCTGGCTTCCTGAAAAAATGCACACCGCAGCTGCCAATAAACTGCTTAAAATACTGGAAGAGCCGCCGGATAAAACATTGTTTTTGCTCGTCACCGAAAACGAAGATCAATTACTTCGCACGATTGTATCCCGTACCCAACTCATCAGCATCGGCAAATTGTCCGATCCGGTCATGTGTGAAGCGCTGGAGCGAAACCGGGGCTTGAGCTCAGAGGAAGCTGTAAAGCTGGCTTTTCTGGCCGATGGGAGTTACAGCAAAGCGCTGAAAATGCTGGGTGAGCATGAAAGTGCCGCCATGTATCTGCGTTTGTTTCAGTCCTGGATGCGTGCCTGCCTCAAATTCGATGCAGTTAAGGTCATCGAAATCATCGAAGACATTACTCCGCTGAAACGTGAAAAACACAAGGAATTTCTTCGATACTCCTTGGGCATTCTGCGGGAATGCATCGTAATGAATTACGCGGATCCTTCTCTGGTGCGGCTGCAAGGGGAAGAACTGGAATTTGTCAAAAAATTTTCCCGTTTTATCCATGCCGGTAACTGCGAACGTTTCATCGAAGAACTTAATAAAGCAACCGCATCCATAGAACGGAATGCGGCACCCAAAATGCTTTTTATGGATTTGTCATTCCGAGCCAACGAGCTTCTCAATATCCCCGTCCCTGTCTGATTTTCTGAAAAAAACAAGACGATTTCATCTTTCTTTTCAAAAACAGGATAAATGAACTTGCGATTATCATTTATTATAGTACATTTATAATACAATTCTCCTATTTGGTGAATATGTTCAATGTTAAAGATTCCGGAGGGAACGCTTTTTTTTGAGAAAGAGTGAGACAATCATTCAAAGAATCCTTCGCATTTTTTCATACTCCCTTGTTGTTATTACGGCAGCAAATATGTTTTCCAAATATCCCCCAAAGAATGAACCGCATCAAAGAAATACTTGCTGAACAAGGACGAACACAAACCTGGCTCGCTAAAAAAATACAGCGCAGCTATGTGGTTACCACCAATTACTGCAATAACAAAACCCAGCCCAGTATTCCCATTCTTTTTAGAATTGCTGCAGCTCTGAAAGTGGATGTCAGAGAATTGCTGAAATCCACTCCTGGTAAAAAGCACAAGGAATAAACTCTTTTCCCGATCCACTCTTCCGATTCACCTTCCCGCCAATGTTTTCACAAAAACGTCCATCATCTGGATAGTGTCCCGAATGATCATTAAGAATGAACTGAAGAAAAGAATTGACGAAAGATTCCTGAGTCAAGATTTGGTTTAGTAAAATCAGGTAGGGGCTCCACCGGCATGCGGACTTAATCGGTTGCAATACTCAGGAATCCTCAAAGATGATCGACAATGTGACAAAGTTGATCGACAATGACGCAAAATGAGTTAACTTTTGTCAAACGTAATCGACAATGCGGCAAAGTCGATCAGCAAAGTGACAAAGTTGATCAACTTTGCCGCAAACTGAGTTAACTTTTGTCAAACATGATCGACAATGTGACAAAGTCGATGAGAAAACTAACAAAGTTGATCGACAAAGTGACAAAGTTGATCAACAAACGCAATTGTTGACTTGTTCAAACAAATGAAGCGTCATCGTTGGGATTTTGTTATCCGTAAAAACTGTTAAAAACAGGCTTTAGGGGGAGGTTTTTTATCCATTAAACATTATGTATCTTTGAAACTTCAAAAAAAGACCTGGAAACGGTTTTTTTCGTTCAGAAAACAACCAAATTAAGATAAATCCTATGGGATGCGGTGGATGTTCGACCGGCAGAGGATGCAGTACAAGCAGTACACCCGGTGGGTGCAAAAACAACGGATCCTGTGGAACCGGTGGCTGTAACAAACTGAATGTCTTCGACTGGCTTGCCAATATGGAACTGCCTGGCGGGCAGGCTCCTTTCGATATTATAGAAGTACGCTTTAAGAACAGCCGGAAAGAATTTTTCCGGAATGTAAACAACCTGCCACTTGTTACAGGCGAAGCTGTCGCCGTGGAAGCTTCACCCGGTCACGATATGGGAACCATTTCCATGTCGGGCGAACTGGTGCGTCTTCAAATGAAGAAAAAAGGCCTCGATGCAGCATCACCGGAAATCAAAAAGCTTTACAGGAAAGCCCGTCAGAGTGACATTGACAAATGGAAAGAAGCCCAGCAGCTGGAAAGCAATACTATGTACAAAGCCCGCACCATTGCCGTGCGTCTGGGCTTGCATATGAAAATCAGCGATGTTGAGTATCAGGGAGATAAAACCAAGGCTATTTTTTATTACACCGCCGAAGAACGTGTGGATTTCCGTGAACTCATTAAAATCCTGGCAGAGGAATTCAAAGTCAGAATCGAGATGCGCCAGATCGGAGCCCGTCAGGAAGCCAGCCGCCTGGGTGGTATAGGATCCTGTGGCAGAGAGCTTTGTTGTTCCACCTGGTTAACCGACTTCCGGTCGGTAACAACCGGAGCAGCACGTTATCAGCAGCTTTCACTCAACCCGTTGAAACTGGCAGGCCAATGCGGCAAGCTCAAGTGTTGCCTCAATTACGAGCTCGACAGCTACCTCGATGCCCTGAAAGATTTTCCGGAAACAGATACCAAGCTCGAAACACTCAAAGGAATTCCTTTCCACCAGAAAACGGATATTTTCCGTCGCCTGATTTATTATTCTTACAGGGATGAACCGGATGTATTTATTCCGGTGCCGGTTGACCGTGTTAAGGAAATCATCGCCATGAACAAGGAGGGCCAAAAGCCCGATACTCTGGTCATACATAAAGAACCTGTATTTGCCGAAAAACTGCCCGATTTCGAAAACGTGGTGGGGCAGGACAGTCTGACGCGTTTCGACAAGAAAAAGGGAAGCCGGAATAACAATAAAAAACGAAGAAAACCTCAGGGTGCGGCAGGTGGAAACACCAATGCAAACGCTCCTGCACGTCCTGCAGGGGAAGCTACCGGAACACCTCAGCAACCCCGACAGCCCAATCAGCAAAGGAGGCCACAAGGCAATCGTCCACCTCAGAACAAGGGTGACCAGGCGAACCGGCCACCGCAGCAAAACCGGGGAGAAGGCAATCGTCCCCCTCAAAACCGGGGTGATCAGCCCAACCGCCCGCCTCAACAGAATCGTCCGCCTCAGCAACGACGTAATCGTCCGCCACGCAATAACGACCGGCCACCGAAACCGGATGGAGGAGGGCCTGCGGCATGATGCATTTCAGCAGGCTGATGCTATTCAGGAACCAATACGCCAAGCCGGAAATATTCCGTTCCAACGCCCGGGCCATACTCACACTGTGTTGCTTTGCGCTGCTTCTTTTTTCTTCCTGTGACAAAAACCGACTGTTTGAAGAGAACCAGAAAATCAACGATTATATCTGGGATGTGAAAGATGTAAAGACTTTCACCGTGGATGTAAGCGACACGATAAGCCAGAACAACTTTTTTATCAATGTGCGCAATTCCGACAGCTACGCCTTCAGCAATCTGTATATTTTTATCAAAACAACCTTTCCCAATGGCCGGTTTTCACATGATACTGTGGAATGCATTCTGGCCAACCAGGAAGGTCATTGGCTTGGAAAAGGCCTGGGCGATATCTGGGACAATCAGATTCCCTTTAAAAAGGCCAAACGGTTTCCATTGAAAGGTAAATACACCTTTCAGCTGGAACAAGGCATGCGCATAAACCGCTTGCCACAAATTATGGATGTAGGCTTAAGGATTGAGAAAACAATAAAAAATTAAAGCAATCACGAATTCCCTTTGGAGGTAAGTCGGAATTGAGACGCGAATATTTACTTCCAGCCTGCCCTGAGAATCCTTATTTTGTATTTTTACCCATCCATTAATGGCCGCGGATATGCCTCCTGAAAAAGATAAGAAGAAGAATAGCAAGTCTCACACCAAATACATCCGCATTTTCTGGATATTACTGTTGCTTCCCCCGCTGTGCCTCGTTTTACTGGTAGGCTCGGTAGCACTTTTTTCAGACCTGCCATCCACCGGTGATCTGACAAATCCTAAAACGAATCTCGCTTCTGAAGTTATTTCCTCCGACATGAAAACCCTTGGTAAGTATTATGCCGAGAACAGGGTGAATGTTCGTTACAAGGATTTGGATACCTCTCTGGTGGCAGCACTGGTTGCAACGGAGGATGCGCGATTTTACAACCATTCTGGAGTGGACGGCCGGGGCTTGCTGCGTGTATTCACACGTACGATCATCGGAGGCGATGAGAGTTCAGGCGGTGGCAGCACCTTGTCGCAGCAATTGGCAAAAATGCTTTTTCCTCGTGAAAAATTGCGTTCGAAGTGGGCTGTGGTCAAACGAAAGATCAAGGAATGGATCATTGCCGTGAAACTGGAACGCCAGTATACGAAGGAAGAAATACTGACCATGTATCTGAATAAATTCGATTTCCTGAACCAGGCAGTTGGCATCAAATCGGCCGCTCAGATCTATTTCAATACAACCCCCGATTCATTGAAAATAGAACAAAGTGCGATGCTGGTGGGCATGGCCAAAAATCCTTCACTCTTCAACCCGATCCGTCACATGGATACCACCGTCATGCGGCGCAATGTGGTTATGTTTCAGATGGTGAAATACAAATACCTGTCGAAAGAAAAATACGAAACACTGAAGGCAAAGCCTATCAAATTGTGGTTCCATCCGGAAGACCATAATGAAGGACTGGCCACTTATTTTCGTGAATACCTGCGCGACCGGTTTTTGAAAAAATGGTGTTCCGAAAACCTGAACCCGGCCACCGGAAAAAATTATGACATCTACCGCGACGGCTTGCGCATTTATACAACCATTGATTCCCGCATGCAGAAATATGCCGAAGATGCGGTGCGTGAACACATGACTTTTCTGCAAGGAGAGTTCAATAAACTGAAAAAGAAAAATTTCCCTTTCAGCTGGAAAGTGACCAAGGAAGAAATTGAAAGCATGATGGTCGCTGGAATGAAAGCATCAGACCGTTATCACAACATGCGCGAAGCCGGTGCTTCCCTGGCGGAAATAGACAAATCCTTCCATACTCCGGTAGACATGCGGGTGTTCAGTTGGAAAGGAGAACGGGACACTATGCTCACTCCCTGGGATTCAATCCGGTATTACAAATCATTTCTGCAGACCGGATTTATGTCTATGGAGCCGGAAACCGGATATATCAAAGCATGGGTTGGGGGCATCAATTACAAACATTTCAAGTATGATCACGTCAAGGAAAGTAAACGCCAGGTGGGATCAACCTTTAAACCTTTCGTATATGCTCTGGCTATTCAGGAAGGCTGGTCCCCCTGTATGCGACTTCCCAACGTACGTACCTGCATCGACCTGCCTGATGGAAAGGAATGGTGCCCGGATAATGCCGACGGGGAGGAAAAGTATGAGGGAAAAATGGTCACGTTGCGCCAGGCCCTCGCAGCCTCTATCAACTATATTTCTGCTTATATCATGAAGCAGTTTGGGCCGAAGGCGGTGGAGCAGTTTGCGCGCCGCTGTGGGATAACCAGTGCCATTGACGTGGTGCCTTCTATGTGTCTTGGAACACCTGATTTATCAGTTTATGAAATGGTGGGAGCTAACAGCACTTTTGCCAACAAAGGAACCTGGATCGAGCCCATATTCGTCACCCGGATCGAGGATAAAAACGGAAAGGTGATAGCTCAGTTTGTTCCCAAATCAGAGGAAGCCATGAATGAAGAGAAAGCCTATATCATGACCGTGCTTATGAAAGGTGTGGTTGAATTCGGTACAGGTGTCAGCTTGCGTTCGACCTATAAGCTTACAAACCCGATTGCAGGAAAAACGGGAACTACACAAAACAGTTCCGATGGTTGGTTCATGGGTCTGACGCCGGATCTTGTTTCGGGATGTTGGGTAGGCGGAGAAGACCGTAGTGTGCATTTCGATAATATGCTTCTCGGACAGGGGGCAAAGCTGGCCTTGCCGATCTGGGGGAAATACATGCAGAAGGTATATGCCGATAAATCTTTGAAAGTTTCGCAGAGAGACTTCGACCGGCCTGCTAAAAAAATATCTATTGAGCTTGATTGTGGTAAATACGAGAAAGATAATGCCGGTCTCGACGATCCTTCCGATGGTGCCGACGACGAACCGAAATAGAACCTGTTATCCGTAAATTTAGGAACCTTTTAAAAGCTTCTTCATGAATAAAGTTGTAGCGAATGCCGATGAGGCAATTAAAGATATCCAGGACAATGCGACTCTTATGCTGGGAGGTTTTGGTCTTTGTGGAATTCCTGAGAATAGCATCGATGCACTGCGCCGTAAGGGAGTGAAAGGACTTACCTGCATTTCAAACAATGCGGGAGTTGACGATTTCGGTATTGGCCTTCTCCTGAAAACGCACCAGGTGAAGAAAATGATTTCTTCTTATGTGGGTGAGAATGCAGAATTCGAGAGGCAGCTTCTCAGCGGTGAACTGGAGGTGGAACTTATTCCGCAGGGTACACTTGCCACGCGTTGCCTTGCTACCGGGTATGGCATGCCGGCTATATTTACTCCGGCAGGAGTTGGCACGGAAGTGGCGGAAGGAAAAGAATTACGCAATTTCAAAGGGAAGGATTATCTGCTTGAATATGCATTCGACTCGGATTTTGCTCTTGTGAAAGCATGGAAAGGAGACACGCATGGGAACCTGATATATCGGGAAACGGCTCGCAACTTCAACCCGATGATGGCCATGGCGGGAAGGATCACCATCGCAGAAGTTGAAATCCTGGTGGAAGCAGGCGAGCTGGATCCGGATCAAATTCACACTCCCGGAATTTTTGTACAACGCATTTTCAAGGGAGTTGATTATCAGAAAAGAATCGAACAACGTACCGTCAGAAAAAAAGGATAAGCTGAAATACGCAAGTCCGAACAATCAATAAAATTGAAAAACTTACTGAAATGCTGGATAAAGTCGGTATAGCCAAACGTATTGCACGGGAAATCGAAGATGGATATTATGTAAACCTGGGAATAGGTATTCCTACCCTTGTAGCCAATTACATTCCGAAGGGCATCAATGTGGTTTTGCAATCTGAAAATGGATTGCTTGGGATGGGGCCATTCCCTTTTGAAGGGGAAGAAGATGCAGACCTTATCAATGCGGGGAAGCAAACCATCACAACTGTTCCGGGCTCGGCATTCTTTGATTCGGCCATGAGTTTCGGCATGATTCGCGCACGCAAGGTAGACCTGACTATTCTGGGCGCCATGGAAGTAAGCGAGACGGGTGATATTGCGAACTGGAAAATTCCTGGCAAAATGGTAAAAGGCATGGGCGGAGCCATGGATCTTGTGGCATCAGCAGACAGGATCATTGTTGCCATGCAGCATGTAAACAAAGCCGGTGAATCAAAGCTGCTTCCAACGTGTGAATTGCCCCTGACCGGTGTTCGCTGTGTAAAGAAAATTGTAACAGAACTTGCAGTGATTGATATAACTCATCAAGGCTTCCGTCTGCTTGAACGAGCGCCCGGAATCAGCACTGAACAGATCAAAAATGCCACCAAAGGGAAATTGATTGTAGAAGGAGAAATCCCTGAAATGGTTATTTAATCCTGAACAGCGTTCTGAGCACCGGGCGCTTCGTGCAGATGTTTTTTTTTGAATTTTATGGATTTTTCTTCTCGATTTTTTCTTTGCCCCGCATCACTTTTCCATCCTTATCAACACACTCTCCTTCACGAAGTACCACTTTGGTTCCGTCTTTCTTAATAACGGTTCCGTCGGTTTTTACCTGTGTGCCATTGGCGAGGGTTACATCGGCTGTGATCTCCGAGCCTTCGTGCATGGTTACCAGACGTCCGTCTTTCAGCTTTACGCAGTATTTGTCGCCATGAACGGCTGAAGTGGCCTTTACTCCGTTTCCGGCGGAAAGATTCAGAGCAAGAAGACCCGCTGCGATGAATAAATAGGTGGCTTTCATTTTTTTGGTTTTATATATGGGTTTATTATAAGAAATAAGAGCAAAAATAATTTGAGAACACGTGAGTGTTTTAAATATTAGGTGAGGCAATAAAAAGAATCGCCATTTAGCATTTTATCATCGTTGAAAGGGGCGTACTTACTTTAATTTGTAGAGATAAACACTTCCCTCTTTGTAAATACGGTCGTATTCAGCTTTGAGTTTGCGGTGGGTACGCAGGGAGCATGTATCGGTTGCATCTTCATCATTTCCGAGTACGAAAACATAGTCGGCTTTCATGGAAGATGGTCCGGGATCGTGAATCCAATAGTCGCAGAGGGTATCATGACTAGCGCCCAGCAAGGTAGCAGGCATAGTTCCGAATCGGAAACGCAAAGGGAAGAAATTTCGCCCGGCCTCATAGTTTTCAAGAATCACAACTGGCTTTGTGTGCCCCAGATAATTCGAAAAATGGGCTTGGATCCAGTCAGGTGAATTATTAAGTGGCAATACCAGTTTGTCAGGTTCCAGAAGCAGAGAGGCTTCGTAACATTCAGTGGCAATTGTATTAAGGCGATCCGTTTCGCCAATATGAAACCAAACCTGCTTGGCCTGAAAGAAAAGGCAAAGTAAAGTGGCAACAAGGAACATTTTAATTGGCAGGTGCTGCAGGCAAAGCCAGGTAAGTAAAGCCATATAGAACAGTAAACAAAGACGCAGGGATACATAGCCAGATTGCCCATCACCGTTTTGGACATCCGAGTCGGGAAAAAGATAAAACAGAGCAAGCACCGCTGCGCTGAAAAGAAGCCAGCTGTCACCGTTTCTGAAAAAAGCTTTTGTTTTTTGGATGGCCGGACCTTTCTGTTTTCTCAAGCCGGCAAAGCGATCGAAAAGTACGTAGACCAGAAGTGCCAGGAGCACACAAACAATGCCCGTGCCATTCGGCAATTCTTCCACTTCATTGAGTGTAACGAGGGGCCGGCCTGTGATAAGCATAGTGTTCAGCGCTTGCTTGCTCAGGTACATTTTTTCTCCTGATACGTGATGTCTGATAATATAAGAAGCAAAAAGAACGAAGCAAGGTGCTGCAATGCACAAAAGCCGGATTGCTTTGTATCGAAACGCAGTTAAAAAAAAGCCAAGCTTGCTTTTGCTTTCCTGCAGCGAATCAGCAACAACATGACAGGCCAATGCCACAATCAACACCAGGAAGACCAGAATATGGGAAAAGTATGTTAGAATCAGAAGCAGAGCCATGTATATCCATTGCCAGGTAGAAGCTTTGTCCTTCATTCTGACCCAGTAACCACTCGATAAGAACAAAAGAATAATGGCAACATTGAAGTTATAAAAGCCTGCCATAAAAAAGAAAGAATGTACAAAAGGCAACATGAGGCAGCTGAGCCAGACCTTATCAGGCTTCAACGCAAGAAGCAGATAGCGGAAGGCAAATGGCAAGCCGGTGAAGCAGGCAAGCAGGAATAATTTTTCGGCAAGAAAAGAGGGAAGAAAAAAATTTAAAAAAATAAGAAGGAGATGCCCTGTCCAGTTGGGCATGGGTTCGTGATTGAATTGAAAAAATGTTGAAAGCAAAGGGGCATCGCCCTGAAGCATGTGACGGATAAGTACGGCATTGTATTGATGAGCAGGGCCGTCAAGAGTCGGATAATACCGAAACGCGAGGAGCGGCCAGGCACTTAAAATAACCAATAGCAGAAATATCCAGGGCTCAAATCTGAGAATTCGCATCGTAAATCAATATCGTATAAAGTAAATCAAAATTTTAAGACCATTTACTGAAAATGGATTGGCAGTTCAGGATGAGATTGGAGTCTGCAGAATGCTGAATTTTAACTATTTTCGTAGAAACCGGACCCGGATCCATGTCATTACCTACCCAAAAGCTTGCCCGCCATTTTGTTTTGATTTGCAGCCTTTTGATGCTTTCTTGGGTATATTCCTATATGGATATACTCCCTCTCAGACCTACCAGCGTGCACCAATGGCGCCAGGCCGATTGCCTTTCGATCGCAGATAATTACTACCAAGGTAACTGGAATTTTTTTCAACCTTCTTTGCATTTACTATTCAGCGACGATGAAACATCCGGGAAGTCGGCAGGAGAATTTCCTCTGATTTATTATCTGGTTGCAATACTCTGGAAAATTTTCGGGAAGCATGAGATCATTTTCCGTTTAGTAACCATTGCATTCTCTTTTTGCGGGCTCCTTGCCTTATTTAAGCTCAGTTACGCAATCCTAAAGGATTATTTTTGGGCTCTTGCCTCCGTTATCTTTTTATTTTCTTCGCCCATATTTGTTTTTTACACTAATAATTTCCTGGTCAATATTCCATCATTTTCACTCATGCTTGTTGCTCTCTGGCGGTTTTACCTTTTCTGGAAGAGCGGGCGTGACAGAAACCTATACCTGAGCATGGGTCTGTTTTTACTGGTTGGCTTGTTTAAACCATCCTCGCTGCTTGCATTTATTGTCATTGGTATTCTGTACATGTTCGAAGTCTTCACTAAAATGAAACTAAAAGCCGATGGGCGGGTTTTTGCCAGGCCGGTGAAACAGGCTGTTCCGTTTATTTCTGTCCTGGCTGGGGTGGTGGGATGGTATGCTTATGTGATCAGCTATAACAATCTTCATGGAGGTGTATACACGATAAACAATGTTCAGCCGTATTGGTCAACAAGCCCTGAGCAGGTTTCTGCTTCACTCAATGCGTTTCGTAATTTCATTGTGTTTCAGGTAATGAGTATCCCTTCCTATCTGTATTTGATACTTTGCCTTATTTATTTGGGTATCCGCTTCAGGAAGGTGGCTATGGTCTGGCGTGTTTCAATTCCCTTGCTAGTGCTGGGCTATCTGGCATTCGTTCTGTTATTCTTTTATTCACTTGATTACCATGATTATTACCACATTGATTTTCTGATCGTACCTGTGGTGATCAATCTGGCTTTTCTGCATTACCTGAGAAGAAATGAATTTCGGATTTTTCAGGCTCCTCTGCTAAAGATGGTGTTTGGTTTCTTCCTTTTCTACAATGTTCTCTATTGCGCAAATAATATGCATCTCCGTTATTGGGGACAGAACAAACAGCAAAGCTATTTCCGACAGTTATTATCTCCTAAAGTGGACCTGGATGGTTGGGCCTATGCGGCTTGGGTTTATCCATTCGGCCCATATGAAACAGTGACTCCGGTTTTAAGGGCTCATGGAATTAAGCGGGAAGATGCGGTGATTTGCCCGGAAGACTGCAGTTATAGTATTTCATTATATCTGATGGATCAGAAAGGCTGGACGAATGTGGGAAGTGTGCTGACAGACAGTGCATCCATTGCAGACAGGATTCGTCATGGTGCCAAATATCTGATGCTTACCGACACAGCTAATTTCCGCCTGCCATTCCTGCACCCTTATGGGAAGTACCATCTCTTCAACTATGAAAAACTGCAGGTGTTTGATTTACGGCCTTACGGAGAAAGCATGCGCAGCAAGAAAGAGGTGAAGTAATTTATTTGCTGTAATTCACGCCTGACAACATGCGAGCCGCATATTTGCCAAGAATATCAAATTCCACATTCACTTCCTGCCCTGGCTTAAGCGCATTGAAATTGGTATGCTCCCAGGTATAGGGAATGATGGCAACCGAAAAGCCTTCATCCTTTGAATCAACGACAGTAAGACTAACTCCATTGACACATACCGAACCTTTTTCAACAGTAACATGACCATGAGAGTTGGGTTTGTATTCAAATTCAAAAAGCCAGCTTCCGTTTTGATTCCTGATTTGAGTGCATAAAGCGGTTTGATCAACATGACCCTGAACCAGATGTCCGTCAAGCCTGTCGCCCAACCGGAGGCAACGCTCGAGGTTAACGCGATTTCCCGGTACCAGTTTGCCGAGGGTGGTTTTTTTCAGCGTTTCTGAAATAGCGGTGACGGTGTAATCGTTTTCTCCGATTGACACGACAGTCAGGCAAACGCCATTGTGTGAAAGACTTTGATCGATTTTAAGTTCTGAAACAAAAGAACAGCTCAGACACAGGTGCAGGTTTTCAGATTCCTTGCGGAGAGACTTAACAATACCCTGCTCTTCAACAATTCCTGTAAACATTATCAATGGTTGGTCTGAGGAGTGGATGCAAGCTGAATAAACCCTTTGAGCTGATAGGGAACAATACCAACCAGGCGACGCGCATTGACCTGGCATACATAATAATATACGCCATCTGTGCACAGCTTACCGCTTTGCATCGATTTCCCATCCCACAGGATGTTGGGGTCTTTGGTTTGGAAAAGAAGTGCTCCCCAGCGGTCGTAGATTTTCATGTCCACGCTTTCGATGTAACGGAATGGAATGAGGGCTGAGAAAAGATCATTCGTATTATCGCCGTTGGGAGTAAACACATTGGGCAGCTGATAAAGCGGGCAATTATCAGCACACACAATATTACTCAGTACACTTTGATTGACAGCATTTGAATCCAGAGCACTCACGGCATAGCAACCGGCAACAGAAATCAAATTGCTGAAAACTAAATTCGTATCGCTGCTGACACTGACAGTTTTGATTATCTGAAGAGGGCCATCGCCGGTTGGGGAATACCAGATGTTATACGAAACAACATCGTCGGCGCAATAATGATTGGGATCTGTCCAGGTCAAAGCGTTTTGAGCGTTTTCGCAATCGGAAGCAAGCAAAAGCTGTGGAGGGCAAGGTGGAGTATTGTCAACCGGCGCCATGCAAGTGTGTTGAGAGCGATTCAACAGCGTGTCGGGCAATGCAACATTGAAATAGGATCCATAGGATGTCACATAATAACAATAGGTGTGATGGTTGATCAGGTTTGAATCGGCGTAGGTATTTGTGTTGGAAGTTCCGATAGCTGTCCAGATATTCGGAGCTGTTTCTTTGTAGACTTTGTATCTGTAATTGAGCCAGGGAACATTTTGCTGCCAGCTAAGGGTTAGTTTGTGGTCAGAAGGAGTAAGACTCAGATAAACGGAAGAAGCTCTCTGAGTATACCCGATCAATACAGGGCCCGAAGTTCCGGTTGCATAAAAATTAATCCGGTAAGTCCAGGCCGAATCCTGAGTGTCAAGTGCTTGATGGTCTGCCAAGGTATCGTTCAGGGAATGAAGATCGGGAGCCGTGAACGTTTTAATCAGTGTCGGATTGGAGAGCGTGAACCCGGGTGAACGGAATATATCAAGCGAATAAGGCCCGGGATAAGCAACAGTATCAAGCCCCTGGCTATAGGTAGCGGTATTGGACACGGCATTCTGCCATTTCAGAATAATCTGGCCGGCGGTAGCGCTGGTTGAATCAACATCTACGTGAGTAATAACGGGAATGTCACGTTTGAGTTGAGCACAAACATTTTTGGATGGCTGGCTTTCTGCGCCATCGGTAAAGTAAGCAACAACACGGTAGGAGAAGGTAACGCCCGTGACGAGGCCTTGCCCGTTGTTATTATCAGTAAAAGTAGTGTCATTGATAAGGCCCGAATGTGTGGTTCCTACAAAGGTATATCCCCAGGAAGAGGGAACGCTGGTGGTGCAATAGCCCGCGCGATTGGTATCGCACATGCCTTCACGCCGGAATATTTCGTAATAAACAAATCCGTTTTTAGAAGGGTTGCAGGTTTCTGGGTTCCAATGTAGTTTCATGGTTTGTCCGAACGGTGTCACCTGCAGATTTTTTGGGGCAGGCGCTATGACCATGATATCCATGGTTTCATAGTCTAACAAGTGAATTCCGCCGGCATTTCCGTTATCATTGTTTTCAAGCCTGAATGTGACCTGATGTGGTCTGATCTGAACATGATCACAGGAAGTGGTCCATGAAAACTGGCTGCGTGCTGGCTGAGGTCCGAAATTTCCGGAGGCTGGATAAGTCGGAAAAACGGCCAGCGGAAGATTGCCATGGAATACATCTCCGGAGGCCGTCAGATTCAGCCAGTTATTAAAATTAGGATCAGATCCTTTTACGTTGAAGTTCAGTTGGCTGCCGGCAATCAGACATGTATCGTGAGGTTCCGTAAGTATCGGGTTGGTGTTGTTGCAACTGGAAGATAGAATCTGCATATCACGTAACACGTACCCCATAAAATAATAGTGCCCGTTGTATTTTCTCCATTTTTCAATTTTGATACAGATGTTGTAATTGCAGATTTGGGTCGGAGAGCACCATTCCATGAGTCCGGTCACCGGATCTATGCTTAGTGTTCCGCCCGGAGTCACAGGAAGTCCCGACCAGGATGAAAGAGGATGTTGTGTGGTGTCCATGCAAGGAGAAAGAGAATAGTGGAGGCTGTCGTTCACACCGGTGCTCGCATCAGGATTATAGGCTCCGGGATTGTGATAGAAACACTGACCTGTGCAAGCCTTGTCCAAAGGCAGATTGGTTAATTGCGGAGAACTGTTACACCCGAGCACGTCGTTAATAACAAGCACACTTTGAATATAAAACTTGATGTTGACGGAGTTGCCATTGTCGATGTTACAGATGTCTTTGACACGATTGGGATCGGCCATGGAAATAATATAGGTGAATGCAGCCGTATAGGTATGGGTGACAATGTAAATGTTCTTCTTGAAATTCGGATAGTTGGGTCCGACCGGATCCCCATCGTAGCCACCGGTACAAAGCTGATTGGCAAATGGCACAGCAGGACGGTTGGAACGGTATACAAGAGCAGACGTTCCATCGCCAAAGTCAACTGTCAGCGAGCAGCGGTCGGCAGCCGATGTCATATCGGTATAAGTGGTAACGGTGATTTCGTACTGGTGACAGTTGGAGCTTTGTGTTCCTATAGGTCGGTATGTGATTTCTCCCGCAACATTATGGGTAGCAAAAAGCTTGGGGGAAACTATGCAGGCTAAGAAAAAAAGGATAATATATTTTTTCATGGGTATTCAGGAAAAGACTGATAAATTAATTGCCCACCCGGACTCTGGTCACATTTCCGATTGACCGGCAGGAACTGAAACAGTTTAAAGATGACAGCCTGATGGTTGAAAGCATCTCAATTATAAAGAACTCCAAAGACCAAAAAACATTGAAAAACAGAATCTAAATTTACGGATAATTCCGGGAATTGTCTGCAAAAAGCCTTAAAATGGCATAATCTTTCGGGGAGACAACGAAGGAAATGGATGGAAAGGGATAAAAAACGGTGTTTTTAATCAGGTTCTAATCAGAGATTGAAAAGCAGGACTCTGTTTAAAAGATGAATTTTACGGTTAAGTAAGATACAGACCTTCAAGAGACATCAGTAATTAATAACCTGTTCCTCGATATGATCGGGCAGTTGACGGTATTCGTATTGTTGAGTGCGAAGTTGTGGTTCAAAGCCCGCTTCACGTATGGCTTGCTGAATGCCATTGGCTGTAAACCGGTGAGGAGCACCGGCAGCAGATACAACGTTCTCCTCAATCATGATCGATCCAAAGTCATTGGCTCCTGCATGCAGACAGAGTTGTGCAACCTGTTTGCCGACAGTCAGCCAGCTGGCCTGAATGTTTTCAATATTTGGAAGCATCAGACGGCTCATTGCAATCATCCGGATGTATTCGTCTCCTGTCACATTATTTTTCACGCCTTTATGTCTTCGCAACAGAGTACCGTCATCCTGAAAAGGCCATGGAATAAAAGCAAGAAATCCTTTTGAATATTTAGGCTTTTCACTTTGCACTTCTCGAAGCAAGGCAAGATGCTCAAAACGTTCGAAATGGGTTTCGATATGACCGAACATCATAGTGGCGGAAGTTGTCAGGTTGAGCTGATGGGCTGCCCGCATCACGTCGAGCCATTCTCTACCGCCGCATTTTCCTTTTGAAATAAGACGTCGCACCCGGTCATTGAGGATTTCAGCCCCCGCACCGGGAAGGCTGTCAAGGCCCGCCTCTTTCAAAGCTTTCAGTACAGCCGTATGCGTGGATTTTTCAAGTTTTGTGATATGTGCAATTTCCGGAGGACCCAGGGAATGAAGCTTAAGTGTGGGGTAGAGACTTTTCAGCTGACGGAAGAGATCTGTATAAAAAGACAAGCCAAGCTCCGGGTGATGTCCACCCTGAAGCAGTAATTGCTCACCTCCATAACGGAAAGTTTCTTCAATTTTCCGCTTATAAGTTTCAATGTCCGTAATATAGGATTCGGTATGTCCTGGGATGCGATAAAAATTACAAAATTTACAGTTTGCAATACAAACATTGGTGGTATTCAGATTCCGGTCGATGATCCATGTCACCTTGCCATCCGGCTTCTTCAATTTTCGCAGCTCATTCGCAGTAAACATAAGTTCTGCAGTGGATGCCTGCTCAAAAAGAAAGACACCTTCTTCGATGGTAAGGAATTCAAGCCGGAGTGCCTTTTTCAGCAATTCATCAATCTTGTTCACGTTGCGGTTCTGTTTTATGAGGAGCTTTTTGGAGGAAAGCTATGATTGATACTGCAATTTATCTACATTTACGCTCCTCAAAAGTACAAAAAAATATGACAACACTGAAGAAGACCGCAGCCGTTTCAGCGAATGACAACCTCATCATACTTTGCAAGAAAAACACAAAACTTGCAACATCCGGTTTGAGTGTTTCAGAGGTGGAATTTGTACAAAGCGAATTTGCGCTTGATAAAAAACTGGTTGTTCTCAATCAGTTCAGGCGGTTTGTGTTTGTTCAGCAGATAGAAGACAAAAAACAAGCCCACCTTCTGGCGGAAGCCTGCCGGAAAGCCGGGGCGGCAATCAGTGCTTTATGTAACGAGTTTAAACTTAGTGATGTTGTGATAGCCGATGTGGAAAACAAGCCTGAGCTTGTGCTTGCATTGGCGGAGGGAATGAGCCTGGGCAATTACCAGTTTCTGAAATACAAATCTGATCGTGCCAAAGAGACGCATACATTGAGCAGTATCCGCATTAATAGCAGTAAGCTGAATGAAAAGGATTTGGTGCACATGAGCATTGTTGCCGAAGCCACCTGCATGGCACGTAATCTGGTGAACGAACCCGTGAACCATTTAAATGCAATACAGCTTTCAAAAGCTTTTGAACGGATGGGCAAGGATGCCGGATTTGGGGTGGAGGTCTTCAATGAAGCAAAAATCCAGTCACTTAAAATGGGAGGATTGCTCGCTGTAAACCAGGGAAGTATTGACCCGCCGACATTTACTGTTATGGAATACAAACCCAGAGGAGCAAAAAACAAGAAGCCTTTTATTCTTGTTGGGAAAGGTGTTGTATACGATACGGGAGGACTGAGCCTCAAGCCAACAGCCAATTCCATGGATCTGATGAAGTGCGATATGGCAGGCGGTGCATGTGTGGCATCGGTCATGTATGCCATTGCCAAAGCAAAATTGCCGGTATATGTGATCGCATTGGTTCCGGCTACAGATAACCGTCCTGGAGGAAATGCATTTGCACCGGGCGACATTATAACGATGATGAGCGGCCAGACAGTGGAAATGCTGAACTCCGATGCAGAAGGCCGTATGATTCTCGCCGATGCCCTTCACTATGCCAAACGATATGAGCCGGAGCTGGTTTGCGAATTCTCAACGCTCACAGGAGCTGCAGCGGCAGCAATTGGTACCGCAGGTATAGTGGCTATGGGTACTGCCGGCGATCGTTATACATCGAAATTGAAAAAGAGCGGAGATAATGTTTATGAACGTATTGCGGAATTTCCTTTTTGGGATGAATACGATGAAATGCTCAAATCGGATATCGCCGATATGAAAAACATAGGAGGTCCGGCGGCAGGAGCTATTACTGCCGGTAAATTTCTCGTTAAATATACGGATTACCCTTACATGCATTTTGATATTGCCGGTCCAGCCTTCATTGCATTGAAGGATGGGTATCGCATGAAAGGCGGAACAGGTGTAGGAGTAAGGCTGATGTTTGATTTTTTCAAGAATATGGCCTGAACAAAACGTCGAACAAAATGATTTTAAATACTTAAACTCATGCCTGAAGATAAAATAAGAGTAGGAATTTCACAGGGTGATATCAATGGCATCGGAATGGAAGTGATCATCAAGACATTTCTGGATCCAGCCATGCTCGAAATCTGTACCCCGATTGTTTACAGCTCTCAAAAAACGGCATCCTTTCACCGTAAGGCATTGAATATTGAAGACTTTAGCTTCAATCTGATGCGTGAAGGGGAGGAGCCGAATGAGAAGAGAGTTAATCTGCAGTCATGCTACGAGGAAGATGTTCTCATTGAGCCAGGCAACTCCACGGCACAGGGCGGTAAGTATGCTGTGCGGTCTATTGAAGCGGCCTGCGATGCGATTGAAAAGGGCCAGGTGGATGTGCTTGTGACAGCACCGATTGATAAGCACAATGTACAGGGTGAGCAGTTTAATTTTCCGGGACATACGGAGTACCTTCAGAAGCGATTCGGCAATCCCGGAGCATTGATGCTGCTCATTTCCGATACACTTAAAGTCGGGGTGGTTACCGGTCATATTCCCATCCGGGAAGTGGCAGCCTCCATTTCAGTGGATAAGGTTCTGGAGAAATTGAAAATGCTGAATGAAACCCTCATACAGGATTTTGGCATCCGGAAACCTAAAATTGCAGTGCTTGGCCTGAACCCTCATGCGGGCGATCAAGGGACAATCGGGAATGAAGATGCGGGGGTGATCACTCCTTCCCTGATTAAAGCCAAGGAATTGAATATTATGGCTTGGGGGCCTTTTCCAGCCGATGGCTTTTTCGGTAATTCCAGCTATCAGAAATACGATGCCGTTCTGGCCATGTATCACGATCAGGGCCTTATTCCATTTAAAACAATCGCTTTTGATTCAGGAGTGAATTATACTGCCGGCCTTAAGATTGTCCGCACCTCACCTGATCACGGTACGGCCTATGATATAGCAGGCAAAAACATGGCCAGTGAAGAGTCCTTTCGCCGGGCAGTTTATGCAGCCTGTGATATTTTCAGAAAGCGGAAAGAATACCAGGAACTGACTGTTAATCCATTGAAAATCACGCAACTGAAAAGAGAGAGAAGCTGAACTGAAAAACATTCATTTGCTTAAAACGTCGATTTGCAAGCGAAAAATCGAGGAAAAATGAAGAATTCAGATGATTTTTTTACGATTTCACTTCAAAATGCCTCAAAACATAAATTGAAGCCTGGTTTGGTGGTCTCCCATAAATTTTTACCTTTGCGTCCTTTTCCTTCAGAAAAATGACTCAGGCAGATAAATATACGATCCAGTTTGCAAATCTGTCGACCGGCAAACAGGAGTTTATATTTAAGGTGAAGGATTCGTTCTTTGAGCAGTTTGAAAATTCAGAAATCAGAAAAGGCAGTTTTACAGTTCAGATTGAACTGCAAAAACAAACGACGATGCTTTTGCTGGGATTTAAGATCAAAGGGAAAGCTGTTGTTGAATGTGACCGTTGCGGAGATGAATTTCCTTTATCCCTGACCGGTGAACAACACCTGATCGTAAAAATAGGCGGAGAGGATATGGACGACAACGACGAAATTGTTTCTGTTCCGTCATCCTCCAATGAAATGGATGTTACTCAGTTTATATATGAGTACATTATTCTGTCGTTGCCTTTGCGCAGGACACATCCCGGAAAAAAAGGGAAAAATGCCTGTAATCCGGAGGTGATTAAGAAACTGGAAGCGATTCTGACCCACAAAGAGGAGGAATCGGGACCGGCGGAAGATCCGCGCTGGATGGCCCTTAAGAATATCAAACTGTCGTGAAAGAGTATCATTAATTAGAATATCCAATACAGAGTATATTAACTTAAAACTACCATACAATGCCAAATCCTAAACACAGACACTCCAAGAGCAGGAGCGCAAAGAGAAGAACCCATTACAAAGCGACTGCTCCTACAATCAGCACTTGCTCGAATTGCGGTGCCCCTGTGCTTTACCACCGCGTTTGCGGGGAGTGCGGTTACTACCGCGGTAAGCAAGCTATAGAGAAATCAGTTACTGCTTAAGGCAATAAGATGAAAGGAATCAGGAAGATCGGTACCATACTTGAAATTTCTGATTTCTTTTTTCAACCCCTTGTGCCATTGTTTCATCCCACATATTCAGACATTCGCTTATGAATATAGCGATTGACATTATGGGCGGCGACCATGCCCCGCGGGCAACCGTTGAAGGCGCAGTCCTAGCCCAGAAAGAATTGCCTGCTCATGTGAAGCTGATCCTTATCGGCGACCAGGATCAGATTATTCCCTTGTTGAAAGAGTTTCGCGCTGAACCTTCTTCCTTCGAGATTATACATACCACCGAAGTGATTGGTATGGGTGAGCATCCCACCAAAGCATTTTCCCAAAAACCTAAATCGAGCATCGCCATCGGATTTCACCTTCTGAAAGAAGGGAAAGCGGATGCATTTGCAAGCAACGGCAATACAGGAGCCATGCTTGTCGGATCGATGTATACGGTAAAAACCATTGCCGGTGTTATCAGGCCTTGCATTACCTCTGTTCTGCCCAAGGAGAATGGAGGATTTGGTTTGATCCTCGATGTCGGAACCAATGCCGATTGCAAACCCGATGTGCTTTATCAGTTTGGAATACTTGGTTCCCTTTGCGCCGAATATGTTTATGGCATCAAAACACCCCGGGTAGGCCTTCTCAATATTGGGGAAGAACCGGAGAAAGGAAACCTGGTGACACAGGCCGCACATGCCATGATGAAGGATACGAAGGATTTCAATTTCATTGGAAATGTGGAAGGCCGCGATCTTTTTGATGAGAAGGTAGATGTGATTGTTTGCGATGGTTTTACCGGGAACGTAGTCTTGAAATCAGCAGAAGCTTTTTATACAATCCTGAAAAGAAGAAAACTGACGGATGATTATTTTGACCGCTTTAATTATGAGAACTATGGGGGAACACCTGTTCTGGGAGTCAATTCGAATGTGATTATCG
>DASYGQ010000090.1:0-5172 GCA_035999585.1 Bacteroidia bacterium
GCCGGTTATAAAGTTGGGAGGTTATTTCTGAATAATTGAAGGTCGCTCCTGATGTCCAGGTGAGCCCATTATCGAAATGTTTTTGAAACTGATACTCAGCATAATAGAGTCCTCCTGTCGAGCTTTGATGTGTATCATTGCTATTGAGCGTATAAAAATAGCGGGTTCGCAGACTGTGCTTCCCCCCTTTTTTAGTGATATAGATTACAGAGGGGTCGATATTAAAACGCACATTATCGTAATGCTGAGAAGATCCCCCCAATGGTCTGTAGGCTCCGGAATTTCCATCCGCCCATAAAAGAAAATTTCCGCCTTTTACGTCCATGTAATTCATATTGAGCCCGATGCTTAGACCTTCTACTTTTTTGAATCGATATCGCGTATTGATATTGAACCGGTAGCGTTGTTCAAGTTCATCCTGACGATAACCGTCATTGTCAAATAAATTGCCTCCAATAACAAGATCGAGGTTGCCAATCTGGCGTGAATGGAAAAAATAAGTGCCTTTGAACATCGGATTTTTGTTCTTGTCCCACCAAACCAGTTCTGACCTTTCTGGTCTGTCGTAGATACCGTCGTAGATAACAATGGAAGTTTTGGGTGTGGATGTCGGGTAAGCAGTCCGTACATTGATAACTCCATCCAGAGCGGAAGCTCCAAACAAAGCGGAAGATGCGCCTTTCAGAATTTCCACCTGTTGCAGATTTTCGATTGGAAGGAAATTCCATTTTACGTCTCCTGCGTCAGCTGATAAGAGAGGCATATCATCCACAAGCAATAATACCCTGCTGCCGCCACCATAGCTATAGCCACTGCCACCGCGAATGTTTGCCTGGCCGTCGGTTACATTCACTCCAGGAACCTGATCGATGATTTCATCCATGGATGTAGTGTTCCTGCTTTCAACAAGTTTTGGATTGATGACTTCCATCGATACTGTTACATCCCCGAGTTTTTGCTCGAACTTTCCTGCGGACACCACAACCTGATCAAGTGCTCTGGCATTGAGCTCGAGAGAGATGTCGTGAATTAGAGTATCCGCTGACTTCACTTCCAATGAAAAAAAAGATGACGAATAACCGATCATGCGGAATTCGATCGCGTGTTTTCCCGTCGGAAGGCTAAGGGAATAGTTTCCACTGATGTCGCTGACTGCTCCGTTTTTGGAATCAGAAACAACTATAACACCTGCAAGAGCTTCGTGGCTAACCTTATCAATTATCTTGCCCTTCAAAATGCCATTCTGTGCCTGTGAAAAAGTACAAGCGAATGATAAGAATGCCAGGAAAACGAATTTTTTCATGAATTACCGGGATTTTATATTTGAGTTTAGCTAATGTACAAATAATTGCAATTGACAAACGAAGAATTAAAATACAGAATTGCACTGACGTTGATTCCGGGGATTGGGGACGTATTGGGGAAAAAACTCGTCGCCTATTGTGGCAGTGTGGAAGGGGTTTTTAAACAGAAAAAGGCGGCTTTGCTAAAAATACCGGGAATTGGAAATTTTTTTGCAAATGCAGTAATGAGGCATTCGGTATTCGGGCTTGCTGAAAAAGAGATGCGATTTATAGAGCAAGAAAGGGTAACCACCTTGTTTTATCTCGATGAAAATTATCCGGAACGACTAAAGCAATGTGCGGATGGTCCCATGATGCTTTATTACAAAGGAAATGCCGTGCTGAATAATAAACGGGTACTGGGTATTGTTGGTACCCGAAACGCAACAGAGTATGGTAAAGATCGGTGCGGAGAATTACTCACCGGGCTTGCATCACAAAATTTATTGATTGTTAGCGGGCTTGCATACGGAATAGATATTTATGCTCATCGGTCTTGTTTAAAACACGGGATTCAAACCGTTGCTGTGCTTGCTCATGGTCTGGATGTAATATACCCGCCTCTGCATTGTTCTACAGCTCATAAGATGGTGATGAATGGTGGTTTGTTAACGGATTATACAAGCAGAACGAGGCCTGACAAAGAAAATTTTCCCCGCCGGAACCGGATTGTTGCAGGTATGTGTGATGCTGTTGTTGTCATTGAATCAGCAGTCGGCGGAGGATCCATGATTACAGCGGAAATTGCCGGCTCGTACAGTCGGGACGTGTATGCTTTTCCAGGCAGGACGGGAGACATGTATTCGGCGGGGTGCAACAAGCTGATCAAGGAAAATAAGGCCGGATTGATTGAAAATGCGGATGACCTGGTTCGCATGCTGGGCTGGGAGGAACAAAAAACAAAGATACCTGCTCAGTGCTCTCTTTTTGCTGCGTTGACTGAGGA
Source organism: Bacteroidia bacterium (assembly GCA_035999585.1). Taxonomy (GTDB): domain Bacteria; phylum Bacteroidota; class Bacteroidia; order Palsa-965; family Palsa-965; genus Palsa-965. The sequence goes on from DASYGQ010000090.1 coordinate 2,290, forward strand.
AGAAGAAAAAATTGTTGAAGCAATGAAAGGGAAAGGTAATGTACACATTGATGAAATTTCGATTCTCGCGCAACTTCCCGTACAAAGAATTTCGGCCCTTCTGCTCAATCTGGAATTTACAGGTGTGTTAAAATCACTGCCTGGAAAAATGTACCGGCTGAATTAATTACTTTTGTTACCGAATGAATAATCAGAATCTCATTTAAATTTCAAATTGTATGTACACAAATTACAAGGAGCATCTGGAAACAGAACTCAGAGCCATTGAAGAAGGCGGACTCTTTAAGAAGGAGCGGATTATCACCACTGAACAAGGGGCGGTAGTGCGCGTAAGCTCAGGGGAAGAAGTAATCATTTTTTGTGCAAACAATTATCTGGGACTTTCATCCCATCCCAAAGTTATTGAAGCAGCGCATAAGACGCTCGACAATCATGGCTATGGTATGTCATCGGTTCGTTTTATCTGCGGAACACAGGATATTCACAAAACGCTTGAGAAAAAAATATCTTCCTTTTTGGGCCAGGAAGACACCATTCTATATGCCGCCTGTTTCGACGCCAATGGAGGTGTGTTTGAACCTCTTCTCGGGGAAAATGATGCAGTAATATCGGATGAGTTGAACCATGCTTCGATTATTGACGGAATTCGTTTGTGTAAGGCACAGCGTTACCGGTACAAAAACAGTGATATGTCTGATCTGGAAGAGCAGCTGAAGAAAGCGCAGTCGCAGCGTTTTCGGATGATTGTAACAGATGGTGTGTTTTCGATGGACGGGTATGTTGCTCCTTTGGATAAAATCTGCGACCTGGCGGATAAATACAACGCCCTGGTGATGGTGGATGAAAGTCATGCCACCGGATTTATCGGGAAGACCGGAAGAGGAACGATAGAGTTAAAAAATGTCATGCACCGTGTGGATATTGTGACAGGAACCTTGGGTAAAGCCTTGGGAGGGGCGATGGGAGGCTTCACTTCAGGAAAAAAAGAAATTATTAGTTTGTTGCGCCAGCGGTCAAGGCCCTATCTGTTTTCGAATTCTCTTGCTCCTCATATTGTAGGTGCTTCTATTGCTGTATTTGACATGCTTAGCCATACTACAGAATTGAGGGATAAACTGGAAAAAAACATTGATTATTTTAAAAAAGGGATCAAGGCGGCGGGCCTCGAAATAAGGGATGGCGATTCAGCCATCGTGCCTGTTATGCTGTATGATGCGAAACTATCCCAGATTTTTGCAGATAAACTTTTGCAGGAAGGCATCTATGTGACAGGTTTTTTCTTCCCGGTTGTACCTAAAGGCCAGGCTCGCATACGTGTTCAGCTAAGCGCGGCCCATGAAAAACATCATCTGGATAAAGCGATTGCGGCTTTTTCAAAAATTGGTAAAGAGCTGGGTGTGATAAAGTAAAATCAAAGCATACGTTAAAAGGCCGGTACTCAAAGTACCGGCCTTTTTTTTGCAAACTAATGAAAGGCATGCCAACAGGATAAGTTATGGTTTTATTCCTTATGCAGAAAGGAATGTGGATTCTCTAAACACCTGTTTGTCAGCTTCTAATAGGCCTGACCGTTTCCTAAATGCCAGTCCGATAGCCTGAAATACAGGCATATTGTGGTTTGAATGGATTACAGATCCTTCGCAAATTTAACCTGGGAATCGGAATTAAAAGATCCCTTTTAAAACAAGATAAAGATGAAACTAACTGTATGGGAGAATAATCCCTGTTGACCGAGGAATAAGATTTGTGGCTATATCGCTTTTATGTCTCACCCTAAAAAACAAGAAACATGAACAGAGCCTCTACCAGCAGATTTTTACTCATCGGGTACTTGGGAATCATCCTTTTCTTATTCCTTACCGCAATTATATCAGGTCTTTAGATATACACATTGAATGATAGCAATTCTGTTCTTTCCAGTAAATATCAGTGATTGGATGTAAATCAGCATCGTAGAGATCCCCCTCTTGCCTTGCAACTGGTACATGTGTAAATGTTGGTATGCTGTTTCCCACCTAGTGCTAACCTCTCAAACTACATCCGGAATACTATCGTTCATTTTTTTGAAAGCTCCCGAAAGGGAGCTTTCCATTTCATATTGACTCTCCAAATATCGTGAATGATGTAAACGAATCACCGTTTATTTATTTTTTCCTAATTTCGGTCGCCATACTTTTGGAAAGCATCTTTTCATGAAAACATATCTTGCCTTTGTCCTTGCATTTTGCTTTTCATCCCACCTGTGCTTTTCGGTAACCAACCTTGATTCACTTGATAAAGCAACCCCATGTCCTGCTGATACAGCTTCAGTTAATAAACTGCTCAAGCTTGCTGAATCGTTTATCAGAAAAGATGAGAAAGCGGCGGAGTTCTTATCCGGGAAAGCTTACAGGATGGCTGTTTTAACAGGAGATAAATCCTGTCATTTCTTTGCATCCATTGGTTTGGCCAGCCGCTTGATAAGCCAGGGGGATTATATACAAGCATCTTCTTATCTTCTTGAATCGTTGAAACTGGCAGAGGAACTGAACTCCAATGAAAAGATAGCCAAAGCATGCATCAATTTAGGGAATTTGTACGGAGCTCAGAATCAAGGACAGTCGGCACTACCTTATTATGAGAAGGCGTTGAACTATTATAAGAGTGCAAAAAATAAAAAAGGAGTGGCGGTAGTTCTCAGTAATATCGGAAATATCTATTATGCCGGCTCAACAGACAAAAAGAACCTAATCAGGGCGGCAGACTATTACCTGCAGGTCATGGAAATTGAACGTATCCTGAAAGATACGGCTAAACTAATCGACATTTCAAATAAAATGGCGCTCGTATACAGCGACATGGGTAAAAATAAAGAGGCTTTGAATCTACTGAAGGAATCAAAGC
>DASYGQ010000381.1:0-4676 GCA_035999585.1 Bacteroidia bacterium
ATGTCTTCAACGGCGGGAATGAGAATTTCCCGATCATTTTTCAGGATACGGAAAACCTGTTGCATGGGAAGGTCGAGAACCTCTTTAACTGGACCTAATTCGCCATATTTCTGATCATGAACGGTAAAGCCGATTACTTCATGAATGAAAAAACGAGTACCATTCGGTTTAGGCAGGGAATCGGGGGAAAGGAAAACAGGCTGATGGATGAAAGCGGATGCTGCATCGGGGTCATCGATTCCTTCAAGCTGGAGAATCAGGATGTTTTTGGATGCATTGAAAGAAAAAGAAGAGATGAAAAAGGGAACCAGTCCGCCGCCTGGGTTAATGAATATGACTTCAAAAGTGTAATTCACGAACAATCCCGGTTCATGGAGAGCCACAAGAACCTCTCCTTTGACGCCATGGGTCTTCTGGATTTGCCCAGCCTGATAATAGTCCGGAATTTTTGTCATTGTTAGATCGGATTGGGACTGATTTATGAGGAGTAATGAAGAAATAAAAAAGGGCATAAAGTTTCCTTCATGCCCTTCTTGATTGAGGTATTATTAAGCCTCTGTGTTCTCGGCCGGAGTAGCAGGAGTCTCTGCTTCAGCAGCAGGAGCCTCAGCCACTGGTTCAGGAGCAGGAGGAGGTGTATTCTTCGCGACAATTTTAGCTGCTTTGGCTTCATTCGCTTTCGCTTCTGCAGCCAGACGCTTCGAATAAGCATCTTTTTGAGCACCAGAAAGTTTTTCAACTTTCGATTGGATTTTGGCATCTTTATCAGCGAGCCATTTGCTGAATTTAGCATCAGCTACTTCCTGAGTAACAGCGCCTTTATTCACGCCGATCTGGAGATGGTTTTTGTACATCACACCTTTGTAAGAGAGAATAGCACGGCAGGTATCGGTGGGTTGAGCACCGTTACTGAGCCATGTCATGGCTTTCTCGAAGTTAAGGTCAATGGTAGCTGGGTTTGTGGTAGGGTTGTACGTGCCGATTTTCTCAATAAATTTTCCATCTCTCGGTGCACGACCGTCCGCAATTACAATATGGAAGAAAGCGCGGGCCTTCTTGCCATGTCTTTGTAATCTGATTTTTACAGGCATCTTGTTGGTTTTTAATTAGTTAATGAATACCCCTTATTTTGGGACTGCGAATATCGTTAAAATATTCGAATTCGCAAGCAGGAAAGACGAGATTTAGGGGTTGACTTGCTTTACATGATAAAATAGCTTTATCTTTGGGCCCAAATCATCAAAATCGTCGATAAGTGGAAAGTAAACCGAATTATTTCCTGATACCCACAGACTTTACGGAGCAAACATATATTGCGCTTGAACAGTCGTATAATCTCGCACGTTTTCACAACGCGAGGCTTTTGCTGTTGAATGTTGCTGAAGAAAATGACGCACACTCGCGTAAGAAGCTGGAAGACATGGCTATAAAGGCACGGAAAGAGTCGGGCCTCGTTGTTGAAACCATGATCAAAAGAGGAAACATTTATACGGAAATAGAAAAATTGGCCGATGCGATCGAGCCCAAAATGATTATTCTGGGCCTTGAATCAAAAATTGGTTTTGATAAACTCATAGGACCCAATGCATTCCGCCTGATTCGTGAATCCCGATACCCGGTATTGACCATCCGTGGAAAAGTTCATAAGAAAGGTTGTGAAAACATTCTTCTGCCACTTGACCTGACCAAAGAAACCCGCGAAAAGGTGTCAAAGGCATTGGAATTAGCGAAGGATTATGGTGCGAATATCCGTATCGTTTCTGTTCTGAGTTCCACAAAGGAACGGGATGAAAATAAGCTGATGGCTTATTCGAACCAAGTGCGGGATTATATCAAAAAATCCGGTGTGAAAACTTCTATCCGGACGCTTCGCGGAAAGGATGTTCCCAAAATGGTATTAAACTACGGGTATAGTATTGATGCCGATTTATTGCTGATTATGAGCAAGGCAGAGCTCAATCTGCGCGAGTTCTTCATCGGAACCGTTGCCCAGCGAATGATTAATGAATCCAACATACCTGTTCTAAGCATTCGCCCCTCTTTGAAAACAGTCAGTACCTCCATACTAGGCTCTTGAGGCCCTGAATACATACTATTTCCTGAAAGGGATGTTGTTGAAAATTCGTAACAACATCCCTTTTTTATTTTCCTGTCCCGGAGTAAATTTACAGAAGCTGATTTTTGCCTGACAGGCCCGCGTTTTTTATTGATTTCCACTCTGAAAACGGTTTAATAATTGAGCGTGCTTAACTGTTGGCATCCTCAATATGACTGTTCCCGGATTTTTAATCACGAAAAAGGGATAATCAGAAATCATTGATTTTCTGTTAATCGCCATTCAACACCAAACTCAATATGCCTACTTTTTCGCATTTACACGTTCATACCCAATTCTCTCTCCTCGATGGGGCAGCCGATATATCCTCCCTATATAAAAAAGCAGTTGGAGACGGGATGCGAGGTTTGGCCATTACTGATCATGGAAACATGTTCGGGGTTTTTAAATTTGTTGCAGAAGCCGGCAAGCACAATACACCTGATAATCCGAATAAAATAAAACCTATCGTAGGCTGTGAATTTTATGTTGTTGAAAACAGGCACAAGCATCAGTTTACAAAAGAGGATAAAGATGTCAGGCGCCACCAGCTTCTGCTTTCCAAAGATGCCGAAGGCTACAGGAACCTTGTCAAACTGTGCTCACTGGGCTATATGGAAGGCTTGTACGGAAAATATCCGCGCATCGATAAGGAATTGATCTTGCAGTACCACAAAGGCCTGATTGCCACCACATGTTGCCTGGGGGCTTCTGTGCCTCAGACCATTCTAAGAAAAGGAGAGGTTGAAGGAGAGAAAGAATTCAAATGGTGGCTTGATCTGTTTGGGAATGATTATTATGTGGAGCTCCAGCGGCATGATATTCCTGAACAAAACACCGTTAATGAGGTTCTTCTGAAATTTGCTGTCAAGCATAATGTAAAGGTGATTGCTTCCAATGATTCTCATTATGTAGATCAGGCTGATTCGAATGCACACGATATTCTGCTTTGCATCAATACCGGAGAAAAGCAAAGTACTCCTACAATGAAAGAGTTCAGTGATGAGGAAGGATTTTCAAAAGGGAAACGCTTTGCTTTCTACAATGATCAATTTTATTTCAAGAGCACTGCTGAGATGTCGGCGCTGTTCAGTGACATTCCAGAGGCGATTGATAACACCAATGAAATTGTAGATAAGATAAGTCCCCTGAAGCTCAAGCAGGATATTCTGTTGCCCCACTTTAAAATACCCGAAGGCTTCACCACGCAGGACGAATACCTCAAGCACATGACTTATGAAGGTGCACGGGCACGATATCGTGACATGACACCCGAAATCGAAGAACGCCTCCGATTTGAGCTTTTTACCATCAGTACTATGGGATTTGCCGGATACTTTCTTATTGTGGCGGATTTTATCCGTGCAGGAAGAGATATCGGCGTATTTGTAGGGCCAGGCAGGGGCTCTGCAGCAGGATCGGCCGTGGCTTATTGCATTGGTATCACCAATATTGATCCGATTAAATACAATCTTCTGTTCGAGCGTTTTCTGAATCCCGACCGCAAGAGCATGCCTGATATCGATACAGACTTTGATGACGAAGGCCGTCAAAAAGTAATCGATTATGTAGTAGAAAAATATGGCAGGAATCAGGTTGCTCAGATTGTAACGTATGGCACGATGGCTGCCAAAATGAGCATCAAGGATGTGGCCCGTGTACTCGATTTGCCTCTTCAGGATTCAAATGCTCTTGCCAAACTTGTTCCGGAACGCCCGGGAATTGAACTCAAACGCCTGCTGCTGGCGCCGATTTCAGGAGAAAAAAGTCTGGAAGAAAAAGAAGGTTTGAGTAAAGAAGAACTGGACGATGTGAAAAAGCTGCGGGATATCCACAAGGGTAAGGATATACAGGCCGATGTGCTGAGAGAGGCATTGATTCTTGAAGGTTCGGTAAGAGGAACAGGTATCCACGCAGCCGGTATTATCATTGCTCCTAAAGATCTGACGGAGATTATCCCAATCGCGACTTCCAAAGATACTGAGCTGCTCATAACGCAGTTTGATGGTAAAGTAATCGAAGACGCCGGAGTTATTAAGATGGACTTTTTAGGCCTCAAAACGCTGACCATTATCCGCGATGCCTTGCGACTCATCAAACAAAATCATGGTGTTGTCATTGAAATTGACGAAATACCATTGGATGACAGGAAAACTCTTGAACTTTATCAACGGGGAGAAACAAACGGTACGTTTCAGTTTGAGTCACCGGGCATGCAAAAACACCTCATCGCCCTCAAGCCCGATAAATTTGAGGACCTCATTGCCATGAATGCATTGTATCGGCCAGGACCTATTGAATACATTCCCAATTTCATCGCCCGTAAACATGGCCGGGAAGCAATCTCATATGACTTGCCTGAAATGAAGGAGTATCTGGAAGATACATACGGGATTACGGTTTACCAGGAACAGGTAATGCTCTTGTCACAAAAACTGGCCGGATTCACAAAAGGAGACGCCGATGTTCTCCGGAAAGCAATGGGCAAGAAAGACAAAGCGACCCTGGATAAAATGAAGAGCAAATTCGTCGAGGGCATCCGTAAGAATGGAATGGACGAGAAAATTGCTGAAAAAGTATG
>DASYGQ010000004.1:0-5398 GCA_035999585.1 Bacteroidia bacterium
ATATAACTGAATAGTTCGAAATTAGCAACCCGGCTCGGCCCTCGCGGGGCCTCACGACTCGATCTTAACCCACTACCACAAGGATAGAAAATATGAACGAAAGTATATTAATAACCGGAGCAAATGCTGGGCTTGGGAAAGAGACTGCCCGACAGTTCGCATTGAGAAAGGAAACAAAAAAGGTAATTCTCTTTTGCAGAAATCAAGCGAGAGCAGAGGCAGCAAAAGAAGACCTTGAGGAGAAAACAGGGAAAAAGGTTTTTGAAATTATAATTGGGGATGTTACGGATGCAATTTCTGTAAGAAAGGCAGTAGAAAAAATAAAGGAGCCCATTGATGCAGTAATTTTAAATGCAGGTGGAATGGTGGGAAAAACGGCTGCGAAAGGTACGGCTTCCGGCATGAATGAATTGGCCGCTACGAATATTTTAGGTCATGTGATCTTAGTGGAGGAATTGATAAAACATGACAAGTTAAAAAAAGCAGTGCTATCCGTCAGTGCGGAAGCTGTACCGGGAGTAAAGATGCTCGGAATGAAACCGGTTGCCATGAAAACTTCTTCTGCTGATGAGTTTGCCGCTGTTCTTGACGGATCCTATTTTGGCAATAAGTTCGATGCAGTGCAAGCATACGGATACGTTAAATATGCAGCAACCATGTGGACCTTATCCATGGCAAGAAAATATCCTGATCTCAAATTTATTGTTGTGAGTCCCGGGAACACAAAAGGAACCGAAGCACCAAATAATCTTCCCCCGGCCATGAAATTTATGCTGAAGTATTTCATGATGCCTGTTGTATTCCCATTGATAGGGGGAATGGTGCATAAGCTGGAAGTAGGTGCAAAACGCTTTGTAGATGGCATTTCGGATGAGCGATATAAAAGCGGCGTTTTTTATGCAAGTAAAGAGGGTAAGTTATCAGGCGACATGGTTGACCAGAGCACTTTTTATACTGATTTGAAAAATACAGCATTTCAGGATAACGCCGATAGAGCAATTCACCGTTTTATAGAACAGGCTTGAAAATGCCATCTGTATTTCAACTGCTAACCGCGCGGTAATCACCGGATTTTATGTTCCGGCACACTGAAATTCCATTTCGGTTATTTAATCCCGCAAAGTTAATTACAATATTCACTAATTAACTTTAATCGCCTAAACTTAATTATGATTTATTTTAATTAAGTTTAATTAACTTCACAATGCTGAAAATCAAATGATCCACCTTAATACTGCTATTGACATTAATATAGACCGATTTAGACGCGATTCAATAAAGCTGCGAATCCCTTTGGCATCGATTTGCTGCTAGGAAAGGTTTCCACCCGATTTTATGTTCCGGCACACTGAAATTGAATGGTCGCAAATCTGACCTGATGCGAAGGACTTTACCTTCTATTTTTCCAAGGCACGGATTTATCCAAACAAAGAACCAAACCAGCCGAAAAAGGCTGGTTTGGTTCATCGCAAAAACCAAAAGCAATATGGAAATTATACTCGAATTACCTTTCTGTCTTTTCTCCCCCGGATGCTTCTTCCAGATCCCTTGAGGAATCAAATGCCGACCAGGCAATCCTGCCATCAAACGGAAGTGTAGCCTTATCAATTTCGGATTTCCGCTGTTTACTCAAACTTTTATTCGCCTGCTGAACAGTGGTTTCAGTACGCATGGTTCCCCTCACCTTCTCATCCAATAAGCCATCTGTTTCAAGAACATGCCGGTAGGGGTTTTCAATATATTGCCATTCTTCTCCCATTTCGGGGGTCCTTCCCACATTCCATGGGCCTTGAGATTCCTCCCCACCCGACATATTGAAATACTTATTGCTGAATTTAGGGTCGCTTTGCAAAATACCGGGCGGAAAGTTTGGCTGAATGCTGTCCAACGCAGCCTGAAACATCTGCAGGTGGGCTACTTCCCTTGTCATTAAATACCGCAAAGACTCTTTAACCAATATGTCATCCGTATATTTCAGGAGGTTTTCATAAACCAGTTTAGCCGTTGATTCAGCGGCTATATTGCTGCGCATATCCACTGTTGGATCGCCCATGCCCATAATATAACTGGCAGACCAGGGATTTCCATTGCTGTCGGTCAGTGCCGGTGTACCACCGCTTACCAGAAAGAACTGCGGATTGACAAGCGCTTCATGAATATAATTTTCTTTCCATGCCTTCCCGTCAAGCATTTTGGAAAGGTCTGATTCATCGGCTGTGTTCTTTAATTCACTATTGACACCTGTAAGCAGCATTTGAATGGTGGCCCCTACAATCTCCAGGTGACTAAATTCTTCCGTGGCAATATCCATCAACATATCATATTTGTCCGGATGTGGCTTTCTGCAACCGAAGGCCTGAACAAAATACTGCATGGCAGCTTTTAGTTCACCATTGGGTCCGCCAAACTGTTCAAGTAATAATCTCGCAAAGCGAGGATCAGGTTTAGAAACCCTGGCGTTGAATTGTAACTCTTTTACGTGGTGAAACATGGGATTGTTTTAAGATTGGTGAATAATTTGTCGATTATCTCTGAATTTTCCGCCCCGGGGAGAAGCTACTCTCAGACAGGCCGGTCTGTTTATCCGTCTGAATGAAGAAATTCTTTCTCCTTTGAGCTTTTTGTTATTTACAGTAACGATGTCATTACTTCTGAATTAATGAACCAGGCAAGAGGCAATATAAGGAAGGACTGCTTCATGCGGCCGGGTTGCCGGAGAAGGATCCTTTCTAGTGGTGGACCCCATACTCTTTGAGGGACGGTCCCACCCTTGCACCCCAAACAGTGACAAGGCCACCCAACAGCAGGGCAAAGAACCCCACAATGGAAGCGATCGACACGACTCTTGCTGCCTGATCAGCCCTGACTTTGGCATCCGCTTTCATTTGCTCATAGGAGGCGGTCCATTTATCAACCTGAGCGTTGGCTTCTGTCTCCGACATCCCGGTTTGATTGGAAATAGTGCTTACAAGAGCCCGTCGGGATTCAGGGGTTTGTGTCTTGTCCTCCTGAAAGAAATTCTGAACTTCCCCAACCAGATATGAACTGTTACCATTTGTTTTTTGAGACAGATCGGAAACATTGTTAGAATTGGAGGAAGCAGGGTAAGAATTGTTTGGATTGGATGATGAAGTGTGGTTTAGATTGTTTGAATTGGATGAAACACTGCCCGGATTGTTTGAATTGGATGAAACACTGCCTGTATTGTTTGAATTGGATGTCGTACTGCCTGAATTGTTTGAATTGGATGAAGTATTGTTTGGATTGTATATTTCACCATTGGCAGAGCCTGTATTTGCCGGATGCCCGCCCAGGCCTACGGCGCTTCTGGTAATGCCTGACAAATCAAGCGGAGTATTTTTACGGGCAGAGGCATTTGCCATAACCGCCGTGCCAATCACATTTCCTGTTCCTGAAATCAGCATACCAACACTTGTTGTGAGCATAAAAAAGGAAAATAAAGCAAAGGTGCACCAGGTCAGCAGGCCATGCCATGTAAGGTAAGTTCTTGAATTGGTTTGATACATTTGACCTGTCGTCAGCCCGCCCAGAAATAAGGAAATAAGCATGGTCACCGACCACCAGATGATTGTACCCGTAGCCAATCCCCTCATGGGATCCTGTGCCTGCAGAGGGTCAATTGCACCCATACCAATACCCATTCCCAGAAGTGAAAACAGCATTTGCGAAATGGTGGTGACAAGCACTCCCGAAAAGATAGCGGCCCAGGATATCTTTCCAAATGGAATCGTCATTCTTTTTTCATCGCTTATATATGCTTTTTCTTCACCATCGTGCTGTTTTCTTTCCCGTACTAATTGCTCATTTATTGTTTCCATAGCTTCATTTTTTGTAGGTTCTGTTTCATTAATTGCAAGTCAAATGTATTTATGTCCTGAAGCATTTATGCGAATATTCGTTCAGCGTGATTATTGCGTAGGTGAATAATATGAAATATCTTTTATGAAATGGGAAAAGAACGACTCCGATTTTCAAAATCAGAATGCGGGAGAAATACCCTGCCATTTTTAAGGCGGCTTTAGCGGAAAGAATCCGGTGATTGGTACAAACATTGGATTTTATTAAATACCCTTATTAATCTTCTCTAATCTTTTAATAGACCGCTGATTCTCATGATTTCTTATGATTGTCCTGATAAACAATCATTTTTTATTCTAACAGATCAGAATCCGCGGTCCATCAAAGAGCGTGATTTGAAATTCGCTTGACTGAGGGGTATAATATTCTTTTGGGGTATTGCCACTCAAAAACAGTACCTTCGCCGTCGAAAGACACACCCACCTTCTTTATGTTCAAAAAAACAAGCATTCTTTATTCGCTCTTTTTTTTCTTTTTGATGAGTGCCGTCTCCGCGCAGGAGACCCCAAAAGAATCCCTGAAAGATTCTACACGCGGCGAGTACACCATTTATGTGAACAACCCGTCTTTCATCCCTATCTGGCAAGCGCGGATCAAACTTGAGCGCCGGTTTAAAGAAACGAATTACCTGGCCCTGAGCCTTAACTGGTATCACATGACCAATCCCGGGGCACAGGCTTATCTGGAATACCGGAAATCCATTTATGAAAAGAAAGTGATGGAGCTATTCCTTTTTGTCAAGGCGGGAGCCGGGGAATCTTTTACAAACGGAGGAACCTATGCTCTGCTTGGAGCTGGCTTCGGAGAGCAGTTTCATTTTGGAAAACATTTTTCCCTCCAGGTTTCGGAAGGGCTGAAATATTGCCCTGTCCTGCAGGGCGATGTGGAAGCAGGATCCGGATTTGGCGGGTTGTTTTATATAACCGGCCCCGGAGCCGTCATTGACCTGAATGTGAATCTGGGATGGACATTTTGAGGCGTGCGATGTAAGAAGGCTGTTTTTGCGCCAGTCCGCAATTTTACCTGCCTCACCACTATTTTACTATTTGTACCGTTCAACAAATTGATTCCAGCCTCTCCATACTAATTGGTTTTGGTAGAATTCAACAGCGCCCATCCTCGCGATATGTTCAATGGTATACTCGTCCTGAATGCCGGATATGATTCTACCGGAGACCTTTTGTCCAAATATTCCATTACAATTCCTGCAAGGTTCTGGTTGGAAACAGCAAGCATTCTAAGCTCACTTCCTTTTAGCTGCTCGCCTGAGCAGATACAGGGATTGAAACAATATAAAAAGGACAATCCTTATTTAAAAAAGACCTCTCTGAAAGCAAGTGCTTATCTATACTCTTTCAGTTTTAGTTCACTATCCTTAAACTGATTCAACATTAATTTCGAAACAAAGGGTAATGACATCATTTCAAACGCAAAATTTCTCAGCCAAATGCCGAAATTGCTTTTGGGGACAAATGACTTTGCAAAAGACCGAGCTGACTTTTGTTTTTTTTCCATAAAT
>DASYGQ010000025.1:0-5268 GCA_035999585.1 Bacteroidia bacterium
GTTTATGAAATGAAGAACACAAGTTCTCCGTTTAAAGGTTCTATCAAACTGAATGATATGCCTCATGCCTGGGGAGATTACTCACTGGTAAAGCAGGTTTTCGTTAACTTATTGTCAAATGCCATCAAATATTCTTCCAAAAAAGAGAATCCTCAAATAGAAATAGGTTCTTTTGTAAAAGATAACGAAGTGGTTTTTGAGGTCAAGGATAACGGTGCCGGGTTTGACATGAAATACTACAATAAGTTATTTGGCGTGTTTCAGCGTCTCCACGATGCACAGGAGTTTGAAGGAAATGGAGTGGGGCTCGCACTGGTCAAGCGTATTGTAAATAAGCATGGAGGGCATATATGGGCGGAAAGTGCGGTGGGTAAAGGCGCGGCATTTTATTTTCAATTCCCCTCCGAGGAACCTATGCAGAATTAAGAAAGTATTCATTAATATAATCAAAGATGATGAGCACGCAGGAAGTGGAGATTCTCCTTATTGAAGACAGTCCCGATGATGCCGCACTGGCAATCCGGGCATTGAAAAAGCAAAACCTGGCCAATAAGCTCGTGCACCTGAAAAACGGAGCGGAAGCGATTGATTTTCTTTTTGGTGAAGGAGAGTTTAAAGACAGGAATCTTGAAAATGTTCCGAAGGTCATATTGCTGGATCTGAAAATGCCCAAAGTGAACGGGATGGAAGTATTGGCTAAAGTTAAATCGGATGCGCGCACCAAATGTATTCCGATTGTAGTCCTGACATCATCTGCAGAAGATCCGGACATTAAAAAATGCTATGAGCTGGGTGCCAACAGTTATATTGTAAAGCCAGTTGATTTCGATAATTTCTCCAAGGCGGTTACCGAACTGGGCTTTTACTGGATGTTACTCAACAAAGGAGGCCAATAGTCTATAGAACCTGGCCAGGCTTAGCAATTTTCAAAACCGTTTCGTAAAACAGGCGTGGCTGATCTGCATGTACCCAGTGACCTGCGCCTGGAATTGTGAGCAGTTGTGAATCCGGGAAAATCTGTTGTATAAAGGGCCAGTCGGAGTCAAGGATATAGTCCGACCGCTCTCCCCGGATAAACCAGGAAGGTGTGTAACATCTCAACCCATCCGGATCAAATGCTACTCCAATTTCCTTATAATTTCGTGCAATCACATCCAGGTTGAATCTCCAGCCAAGCTGTGTGTCGTTTTTCCAATACAGGTTTTTCAACAAAAACTGTTTAGTTCCATTGTCTTTGATAAACAGTGAAAGTTGTTGATCCACTTCATGGCGGCTTTTAACAAGAGCAAAATCAACCGATAGGAGCGCTTCGATAATGGCATCGTGATGGGGAGGATATGCTTTCGGAGCCATATCGGCTACAATCAGTTTGTCAAGCTTATCTGCATGCTGTGTTGCATATTGCATGGCTACCCTGCCTCCCATGGAATGTCCGAGCAATATAATTCCCGAAAGTTTTTGATCTTCCACAAGTTCTGCAATATCATCCACCATTACCGGGTAATTCCATGCATCACTGTGAGGCGAAAGCCCATGATTTCGTAGGTCAATCGCATACACTTCAAAGCCCAATTCGCCAAACTGTTTGGCCAGCGTGTTCCAGTTGTCGCTTTGTCCGAACAAACCATGGAGAATCAGAAGCGGCTGCCCGGAGCCGTATTTTCGAAAGAATAATTTCATGCAGAAATATAAATGGCGGTTTCTTTCTGTTTTATTTCAGCTGTCTCAGATATAGCTGGACCGTATTTTCGAGGCCATAATACAAGGCGTCACAGATGAGGGCATGCCCTATAGACACTTCCTCCAGGTCAGGCAGCTGCTGCTTAAACCAGGCCAGGTTGTGCAGGTCGAGGTCATGTCCCGCATTTACGCCCAGTCCCAGATCATGTGCGCATTTTGAAGCAAGACGGTAAGGGGCAACAGCAGCTTCCTTGTTCTGAGAAAACTGCTTTGCATAGGCCTCTGTATATAATTCAATGCGCTCGGTCCCTGTTGCAGGTGCTTCGTTTATCTGCCGGAGATCAGGATCAATGAATATTGATGTTCGGATTCCTGCTTTTTTGAATTCAGCAATCACCTCCCTCAGAAATGATTTGTTTTTAATCGTGTTCCATCCGGCATTGGAAGTGAGCACGTGTGGCGGATCAGGAACAAGTGTTACCTGTGCCGGCTTAACCTGTAGTACGAGATCTATAAATTTCCGGTCGGGATAGCCTTCTATGTTGAATTCTGTGCGAAGCACGGGCGATAAAGCCATTACATCCGAATAACGGATATGCCGTTCATCCGGACGAGGGTGTACAGTAATGCCTTCAGCACCAAATCGTTCACAGTCAGCCGCGACTTTCAATACGTCGGGCACCTGACCACCTCTCGCGTTCCGGAGTGTGGCAATTTTATTGATATTGACGCTCAGTTTGGGCATGATATTCGCTGGTTAAATAAAGCGTAAAGCTAAAAAATTACTAACTTTGATTGGTAATTTACTGAATCTTGTTGCAGCCGATTGAGCAGATAACAGGATTGTGCAGTTGATGTGAAGGGGTATTAACGAATCGCCGATTTATGACAGCCAAAGATTTAATAACAGATGAAGTTCCCCCGCTAAAAACAACGGATTCGGGTAGTAAGGCGCTTCGCTGGATGGAAGAGTTCAAGGTTTCGCATCTCCCTGTAATCAAGGGCCAGACGTTCGTCGGGATTATTTCAGACACCGATATTTATGATCTGAACACTCCCGAAGAGGAAATCTGCAAACTTCGCATTCCTCTTGTAAGGCCTTTCGTGACCGGTGATCAGCATGCCTTCGATGTGCTTAAGATCATGTGGGAGCTCAATCTCACGACCATAGCTATCGTGGATGAAGAGTATACCTTCATCGGCACGGTTACCTATAAGTCGTTCATGGAAAAACTGGCTGCACTATCAGCCATCAAAGATCCTGGCGGCATTATCATACTGGAGATGGCATCCAATAATTATTCCCTCACACAGATTTCGCAAATCGTGGAAGGCAACGATGCCAAAATTCTTGCTTGTTATCTGACTACAAATACAGATTCCACGCTGGTGGAGGTGACTCTGAAAATCAATAAGGAGGACCTGGCTCCGATTCTGCAGACTTTCTTCCGTTATAATTATACGGTGAAAGCTTCTTTTCATCAAAGCGGTTATTCAGATGATATGAAAGAACGGTTTGATCAGCTCATGCACTATATCAACATCTGATTGACCATCACTCTGCCATTTTGATGCAGGTGATTTTTGCATGAGAGATGCTGCAATCATTTAGCTCAAGGATATAGCAAATACCTTTCTGCTTTTCAAAAAAATCAATACCTTTCATTGCAATTCTAAAACCGATCCACAGCCCGGATTGTTGAATCCATCTGTTTCAGAATGCCAAATGCCTGAACAAGGCGAAGCCAATTATCAAAGAATATGAAAATAGCCATCTACGGCAGAACCGTTCTGGAAAACAAAACAGCTTGTGTGCAGGAATTGTTTACAGAGCTTCAAAAACACAACCTCGGCATTTTTGTTCACAGCTCTCTGCTTGAATACATCAGCGGCACGATTCTGTTTTCACGCGAGGTGGATGTATTTCACGGACACGACGATATTCGTGGCAAAGCTGATTTTATGATTTGCCTTGGAGGCGATGGGACCATGCTGGATGCGCTTGCCTTTATCCGGAACTCCGGTATTCCGGTACTGGGAATCAATACCGGGCGACTGGGTTTCCTGGCCGGTGTTGCCAAGGATGAGGTCAAAGAGGCCGTGGCTGCTCTCCTGAATAAAAATTATTCGCTTGACAAGCGTTCGCTGCTCAAACTAACCACCCGGCATGATTTATTCGGTCCGGTCAATTATGCGCTGAATGAGCTGACCGTGCTCAAAAAGGATTCATCCACCATGATGACCATTCATGCCTATATTAATGGTGAATTCCTGAATTCATACTGGGCCGACGGGCTCATCATTTCAACCCCTACCGGTTCTACAGCCTATTCCCTGAGTTGTGGTGGACCCATCATGGTGCCTGATTCCAAAAGTTTTATCATCACCCCCATTTCACCGCACAATCTCAACGTAAGGCCACTCATTATTTCCGATGACAGTGTTCTGACCCTGCGGGTGGAAGGAAGAAGCAGTGAGTTCCTGGCGTCCCTCGATTCCCGCACAGCTGTTTTCCCTGCTTCGGAAGAGCTGACGGTAACAAAGGAAGATTTCAAATTCAATTTGCTGAAATTGAAGAACACCCATTTTTTCAATACCATTCGGAACAAGCTCATGTGGGGGCTTGACAAAAGAAACTGAAACCAAAATGAACATTGTTTGTTTTTTTAATCATTGATTATGCAGAAAAATGTAAGTGTTGTCGGGGCGGGACTGGTTGGATCGCTGTTGTCGATTTACCTGTCAAGAAGAGGCTATAATGTCAGCGTATTTGAGCGTCGGCCCGATATGCGGAAGGCACGCATTGCTGCCGGCAAGTCGATTAACCTGGCTTTAAGCGACCGGGGCTGGAGAGGATTGGAAGGGGTAGGGATTGCAGATGAGATCCGTAAAATTGCGCTCCCCATGTTTGGCCGTTTTATTCATCACCGCGATGGATCAAGTGCTTATCAGCCATATGGCAAGAAAGAGCAGGCTATTTATTCGGTGTCCCGTGGCGGCATCAATATGAAGCTCATGGATCTCGCCGAAAAACAGCCCAATATAAAATTAATGTTTGATCAACGCTGTGCATCGGTTGACCACAAGACCGGAAAAGCAGTTTTCGAAAATGCCGCGAACGGTAAAAAGACGGAGATTGAAAGTGATCTTATCTTCGGATCCGATGGTGCCTTCTCCACTGCCCGCCTGAGCATGCAACTTGGCAACGACAGGTTTGAATACAATCAGCATTACATAGAAGCCGGATACAAAGAACTGAATATCCCGGCAGGACCCAATGCCACCTTTCAACTGGAGAAGAATGCACTTCATGTTTGGCCGCGCGGTAGCTTTATGATGATTGCCCTGCCTAATGAGGATGGCAGCTTTACCTGCACCCTTTTCTTTCCTTTTGAAGGAGCCAAATCGTTTAGCGCTTTGAAAAGTAAGGAGGATGTGAGAAAATTTTTCGAAGAAGAATTTCCCGATGTTGTTCCGCTGATGCCCACGCTGCTGACTGATTATTTTACCAATCCCACCTCGTCGCTCGTGACTGTCAAATGCTGGCCCTGGACTTTTGGCGATCGTGTTGCTCTCATCGGCGATGCC
>DASYGQ010000051.1:0-7622 GCA_035999585.1 Bacteroidia bacterium
CAGGTTAACCATACCGTATGTAGACACAACAGTTGACTGGATGGCAGCAGGCAGGGCATGCATCACATTATCAGTAATGGAAATCACTCCGCCTTTAAACGCCTGATTGTATAAGAGGTTGATGTGTTCAAAAGGCGAATGGCACCATTTATATGGTATCACTCCGCCCATAATATTGTTCAGATATTCACTCCATGCAATAGAAACCGTCGCTGCCCCTAAAGCATATTCAAGAACAAGTGACCAACCGATAATCCATGCCGCCAGCTCACCCATTGTGGCATAAGCATAGGTGTAGGCACTTCCTGAAATCGGAATCATCGCCGAAAATTCTGCATAACACAAGCCTGCAAATGCACAAGCCACAGCTGCCACAACGAAGGATAAAGTAACCGCTGGTCCTGCTGCCTCCGCCGAGGCTGCTGCGGTACGGACAAATAATCCTGCCCCGATAATTGCTCCTATGCCCAAAGCCACGAGGTGCCCTGGACCGAGCGTACGCTTCAGGCCTTTTTCGTTATCAGCAACCTGAGCAAGCAAAGAGGCCACGGATTTCTTTCGGAATAAACTCATATTGAATATCTTATTTATTTCGTGAATATTTCAGTTCGCGTAGAACTGCTTCAAATATAAACTAAGTTTTGATACCGTAGCCCTCCGGCAAATACGCAGGGATTTCCGGCAATTGTCTTTCATTTTTCAATCAATGCTCTTTCTTTCAACTGCCCATCCAGTATTTTTAAGCCTTCCACAAAAGTATGCGGCCGGTAGCCCAGGTCTCTTTTTGCTTTGTCAATAATAAAACCTGTATGTGGGGGCCGTTTCGCAGCCTGATTGAGCGTATCAGAAGCAATGGGAGTGATCAATGACCTGTCGAGTTTCCAAAAATCGGCTACGTGGTATACAAGGTCAAGCACACTCATCGTTTCCGGCCCGGAGAGATGGTAAATGCCTTTTGCGTTTTTTTCAACACAGGCAATACACCCTGCTGCCAAATCTTCTGAAAGCGTTGGTGCCCGGAACTGGTCATACACCACATTTATTTTCTGGCCTTTCTCAAGAGCACCTTTTGCCCAAAGAACAATGTTTGAGCGACTCATGCCATCCACGATACCGTAGACAATAATCGTACGTGCAATCACCCATTTCAAAGATGAAGCCTCCACTATTTTTTCCGAATCCAGCTTTGATTGTGCATAATAACTCAGGGGATTCGGCGTGTCTTCTTCCCGGTAAGGACCGGATTTGCCATCAAAAATAAAATCGGTCGATAAATGAACGATCTGTGATTCGGGAATCTGTTTTTCCATCGCATCCAACAGGTTTTGCACAGCCTGTACATTCAACTGACGGCATTCCTCTTTTTTTTCTTCACAGGCATCCACGTTGGTCATTGCCGCGGTATTGATGACGGCATGCGGCTTGTATTTTTCAAACACACGTGCTATATCAGCCCGGCTCGTAATATCCAGGGATTCGTATTCATATCCTTGACTATTGAGCATTCTGTTCGGCCCCAGAGAAGTGGCAATGGTGCGCATGTCTTTGCGGCCGACCAAAGCACCAATGAGTTTTTGTCCAAGCAATCCATTGGATCCTGTCACAAGAATCGTTTTCATTTCAGACATCGGTTTAGGCGTTTATTTATCAGGATCCTTATTCTCAGGCAAAAATTTCCCGGAGACGGGATATCTGTTCAGTGGTTCCCAACACAAAGAGTTTTGCGTCATGAATCATCACGGTATCGGCGGAGGGATTGATGATGTATTCTCCTTTGGCGGTTTTAAACCCTACAATGTTGGCTCCTGACTTGTTCCTGATTTCGAGTTCCTTGATGGTTTTGTTTTTATAGGATTCGGAAAGGTTATCGAATGTAATTTCTTCCAGCTTGATATTATCACCGCCCTGACCGGTGATGTAATCAACAAATTCCATCACATCCGGCTTCAGGACCAGAGATGCCATGTGCGCTCCGCCGATTTTATCCGGCATGATGACGTTATCGGCTCCGGCAGTTTTTAATTTTTTGTCGGAGTTATCATTTGACGCACGACTGATGATGGTGAGCTTGGGATTGAGTGTTCGTGCTGACAATACAATAAATACATTGTCGGCATCGAGCGGAAGTGTGGTGATCAGCGCTTTGGCTTTCAGTATGCCAGCCCGAAGCAGAACCTCGTCGAGTGTGGCATCACCCAGTAATATGAGCTCTTTGTATCTCGAACTCATATTGTCGATCACAGGCTGCTTTTCTTCGATGACCACAAAGCGCTGATTGTGATTTTTCAATACATGAGCTGCTTCTTTGCCATTACGGCCATAGCCGCAGATGATGATGTGGTTCTCTAATTTATCAATGGCTGCGTTCAATCGAAGGTCTTTGAAGTATTTGTTAAACTCTCCATCTGAAAAAGATCTGGAAATGGTGAGGATGGCATTGGCAAATGTACCAAAACTGGTGATAATTAAAAAAGCAGTAAAGAGCTTACCGGCATCACTTAATGGGTGGACTTCATTGAACCCGACAGTTCCCACCGTGATGATGGTCATGTAAAAGGCATCGAAAAACCGATAATTCTCAATGATCATGTACCCGGCTATACCGCCCAGAATGGTAAGTATGATCAGGGCAACGGAAAGATATATTTTAGAGAACCGTCTGAAATGCATGCTGAGGTTAAAAATACAATTTTTAATGCACGCAAGCCTGCAAAATCAGAAACTGTACGGAGAAGTATTATGTCTTCAGATTTCAGAGCTCCCAGATGCTGCGACGGCGGGAATGGCTGGGCCTGAAATAATTCCTGTGTTCCAGAATAAAAGCCATGATGAAATAAACAATGATGGGAGATCCGAATGTGAAAAAAGAGAGGTAAATGAAATACATACGGATATGGGTGGCACTGATTCCCAGTTTTTCTCCCCACCAGGCGCATACCCCGAAAGCATGACGCTCAAACCAAAGACGGACTTTCTCAACCATGGCTCTATTTTTTCTAAAATTACAAATTTTTAAGCAAATCACGCCCTATTCCACATTCCAAACATTTTCGGGCCGCACAATATTTCGTTTTCAGCTCAATAAGCGCCTGACTCCTGGCCGCGTCGGGTATATCCAGTCCCAATTTCTTCCAGTTTCTCAGAATCGCATTCCTCTCGGGGTTGAGTCCTGTTAAGATGCTAAATGCCTGTTCAGCAGCACTTTCATCTCCCATCTGCCGGGCATACAGGAAAACAAACGGAGCCACCGTATTGATGGCTATATTGGCAATGGACTCATCTCCCAGGTCCCGAGGGCCTTTCGCGACTTCCTTTCCGAAGTGATAGTGTGTATGCCAGAAGACAGAGGTTCCTGTCCTGAAAATAGTCCGAAGCTCTTCTTTGTTTTTCGCAGCAACAATGCGCGCAAACAAATGATCAGACTTCTGCATCAGTCGGGCAAACTGAGCGATACGCAGAGTGGGGAAATTAAGCGGACGGAGCCGGAGAAACTTCCAGAGATATGCGTTCATGGGAGTCAGCTTGTGTTTATAAGCCAGAAACTGATACTCTGCCTGCAAACGCTGAGCGTATGAGTCCTGAAAATATTCATTCAGCAAACCTGCCTGACCGAACAACAAAGCCTCTGTCTGGAAAAGATTTCCGCGATACCTCAACAGCATACGCAGTGGCAGAGATTTGGCAAGCATTTCAAACGGCAAGGCGTTCACCCTGAAACCGAAATTCCGCGCCAGGTGAATGTAGAATGTTTCTTCCCAGTCATTTTTGTACAGACTCAGTGTTTCCTGAATACGATTCGTCTTTTCCTCCAGGCGTTCAGCAAGCATTCGTTCCAACCACGCTTCCATCACAGGAACACGTACGTCACGTATTTGTTTTCCACAAGGAATCCAGTCGAAATTATTTTTGAACTCCTTGTATTTTTCATACAAACCGGCAGGCACCCTGTCTTTCAATTCCAAAGTCGGAAATAACGTGCCTGCTGCGTTGCACACTTTGTGATCGGCCTCATACACAACATGCAACACGATGTTGTCATAAGCCTTATCTGCCTGGTGGTTATGGCGCTCCCAATCGGAAGCGTGTACATGGAATTCAATATTACCGGCCCAGAGGGTCTCTCCGATTCTCACTCTGGCATTGAAAAAATCGGGGCCGGAATCGGTATTTCTGTATCCCGGCTGAATAATTTCCAGCGGATCACCGGCTGTGGTACGGAGATCCTTCATCTCAAAATTCCGGAACTTCCACAGATAAAGAAGAAATTCTTCTGTCATAACAGGAAGAAAAGAAGTCTCTCATTCAGGCACCATTGCCGGCATTATACTTCTATTTCAGTTAAATTTAATTTTTGCTTCTTCCCGCTCCGAAAAGAATTCGCTAAATTCGGTGCAAATCAATGCTCATTCTTATGTTTCGCTCATGCTTTTCCGGGGTCTTGCTCCTTGTACTTGTTTCGGTCAATCTCAGTCTGGCTCAGGGAACAAAATGGCAGGATGCCGATAGCTCAGGAGCCGTTACCTATGCTGCGCCGATGCCCAAGTTTCCGGGAGGACAGGCTGAGTACCTTCGTTTTCTTAAAAAAAATCTCAAATACCCTCCGGCAGAATACTGGAAAGGCATACACGGTAAAGTACTGATACAGTTTGTGGTTGACACCAACGGTGTATTGCTGTCTCCTCATGTTGTGAAAGGTATTCCTGAAGGCGAAGCACTCAATCAGGAAGCGTTGCGGGTGGTTTCCAAAATGCCTGACTGGGAACCGGGACTTCGGGAAGGCCTTCCGGTGAAGGTTCGGATGAACCTGCCAATTGCTTTTAACCTCAGCGACGAGATACCTGTGACCTCATCCGTTCCTCCTGCTTTCCAGGGAGGACCCGAGGCCATGCAGCTTTTCCTGAAAAACAATCTTGTTTATCCCCGTGTGGCGAAAAGAAGAAAGATAGAAGGAACCGCCATCGTGAAAGTGATTATCGATAAAAACGGAGCCATTCTCCGGCCTCAGCCTGTTTCCAAAATAGGAAGTGGAATAGAAGATGAGGCCCTGCGGCTTGTTCAGGCCATGCCGGCTTGGGTGCCTGGCAGCAATGATGGACACATTGTTGAAAAGGAAGTGCTGATAAGGGTTGAATTTAAATTGACTGAAGAAAAATAAAAAGCCTCAAATCATACTTTGAAGCAGAACACCCATCTCCTGTTGCAATTTACGCGCTTCTCCCCTGGCCGCCTCCGCAAAGCCTTCGCCTGCTTCCGCATAAATAATGCTTCTGGAGGCATTGACAAGCAGTCCGCACTCCTTGTTGGCTCCGTATCTGAACACATCCTGCAGACTTCCTCCCTGAGCTCCGACACCGGGCACTAACAGAAAATGATTGGGCACTATTGCTCTGATCTCCTTCAGCATCTCTGCCTTGGTGGCACCAACCACATACATCAGCGAATCTGCACTCCCCCAAGCTGAACTGGTTCTGAGTACTTCGGTAAACAGAGGCCCGGCAGGGGTTTTCAGCGTTTGAAAATCGAGAGCTCCCTCATTGGAAGTCAGCGCAAGGAGGATCACCCATTTGCCGGGATATTGCAGGAAAGGCTTTACACTGTCAGCTCCCATGTACGGAGCAACAGTCACGGCGTCAAAATTCATGTTTTCAAAAAAGGCCCTTGCATACATGGATGAAGTGTTTCCGATATCCCCTCTTTTGGCATCAGCAATACTGAGATGTTGCGGGTAATTTGCCCGGAGATAAGTGGCCGTTTTTTCGAGACTTTTCCAGCCTGCAAGGCCCTCCGCTTCATAAAATGCAGTATTGGGTTTATAGGCCACGCAAAATTCATGCGTGGCGTCTATGATTTGCTTGTTGAATGAAAACACAGGATCTTCTTCCTTCAGCAAATGTGCCGGAATTTTCTTTTTGTCTGCATCCAGGCCGACGCATAAAAAAGATTTTTTCTTTTTTATCTGGCTAAACAAATCATTCTTTGTCATCTGATTTTTTTGAGCGTAGCTGGTTTTTATCGGAACCGGAAGAAAAAGAAGCATACGGCAGCCCATTCCTTCTGGATGCCATTGGCGTATCCAATCGTGCTGTGGCTGCTGTTCTCTACAGTGCCATCTTTTCTGACATAACCTATCGTGCTGTGACTTTCATTCTCAACCGTACCATCATTTCTGACATAGCCTACTGTTGAGTGGCTGCTGCTTTCGATGGTGCCATCGGAACGAATATATCCGATCGTGGAATGACTGCTGTTTTCAATGGTGCCATCCTGTCTGATATACCCTGAAGTCGAATGGTTGCTGTTTTCAATTGTTCCATCCGGTCTGATATAGCCTGAAGTTGAATGACTTTCCGTTTCAATGGTCTGGCTGAACCCGTTGAGGGCAGCAAACGAAGCAAGGATGACAAATAAAATCCGGGGCATGTTTATTTTTTAGGTAAAATCAGGCAACCACGCCTCCTTCTTTCAAGCGTTCGGCATTTTCAGCAAGCTGCAGGGCATCGATCATTTCCTGTATATCACCATTCATGAAATTCGGAAGGTTGTGGATGGTGAAGTTAATCCGGTGATCGGTAATACGGCTTTGCGGGTAATTGTATGTCCTTATTTTCTCCGACCGGTCACCGCTTGTCACCATCGTTTTCCGGCGCTTCGATACCGCGTCATTGTGTTTCTGAAGTTCCAGTTCGTACAGTTTGGTCCGCAGCATCTGCATGGCTCTTTCCCTGTTGCCCAGCTGTGATCGTTCGACCTGACAAACCACTACAATGCCACTCGGTTTATGGGTCAGCTGTACTTTCGTTTCCACCTTGTTTACGTTCTGACCGCCTGCACCGCCGGAGCGTGATGTTTGCATCTCCACATCCGCAGGATTCAGCGTCACATCCACCTCATCCGCTTCCGGCATAACAATGACGGTTGCAGCGGAAGTGTGAACGCGCCCCTGGGTTTCTGTCTGTGGTACACGTTGCACCCGGTGCACGCCTCCTTCAAACTTGAGCGTGCCGTAAGGGTTTTCTCCTGTTACGTTAAATACAACTTCTTTAAATCCTCCGGCTGTTCCTGCGGAGCTGTCTACCACCTCCACCTTAAGTCCTTTGTTATCGCAGAACTTCGAATACATCCTGAAAAGATCGCCGACAAATATGCTGGCTTCATCTCCTCCGGTTCCGGCGCGCAATTCAACTACTGCAGGCTTACTGTCTTCCGGATCTTTTGGAACCAGCAGATTCCGGATCTCCGGTTCCAGCTTTTCCTTGCGTGCAGAGAGTTCTTCCATCTCTGCCTTCGCCATGGTCCTGAACTCTTCATCCTTCTCATTCATGAGCACATTTCGTGCCGACTCAATGTCTTCCGTAAGTTTTTTATACTCATGGTAGGCATTCACGATCACACGCAGGTCCTTGTATTCTTTGTTTAGTTTTGTAAAAAGTTTCATATCCGAAATCACTTTCGGATCGGAGAGCTGGCGCTCCACATCATCCCAACGGTCTTTGATTGCTCTAAGCTTATCTAACATGGCGCAAAGGTAAAAAAAAGAAAACTAGCAGGCCTTTTACGCTTTCAGAATGCAGGACTTTCCGAATGAGAAAGCATTAAAAAGCCCCCTGCTTACAAAGAGACAG
>DASYGQ010000052.1:0-4145 GCA_035999585.1 Bacteroidia bacterium
AAACGGGTCAGTGCCTTCAGATTACCAATGTCAGGAGGCAATGTTGTAAGCCGGTTATCATTCAGTCCCAGTACACTTAACTTTTGCAGGCTGCAAAGCTCAGCAGGCAATACGCCTATCTGGTTGTGATTGAGCTCGAGATCTTCCAATGAGGTCAACTTCTGAATAGCGGCAGGGATTACATCTACCTGGTTTGAATCGAGAATTAGTTTACTAAGATTTGTTAAACCAAAAAATGCATCCGGTAAATGCACGATCCTATTCGAACTCAAATCAAACTCCTTCAGATTTTCAAGCTTAGCAAGGGCTTCAGCCACCACCGAGATTGAGTTATCCGATGCGTTGATTTTGTGAAGCGTTTTCAACTTTGTCAAAACAGCAGGAAGACTGTCGAATTGATTATAACTAAAATCCAATCGTTCCAGCTTACTCATATCCGTCATTTCCATAGGAAGCCGGGCAAGCAAATTGGAGCGGACGTTGAGCTCCTCGAGGTTTTTAAGGGCTGCAATGGCAGGTGGCAAGAAAGCCATTTTATTATTACTGAGGTTCAGTACCCTCAGGTTTTTGAACTTCAGTATTTCCAGAGGAAATAACCTGAGTTCGTTTCCGCTCAGGTCTAACCGGCACACTTTATCGGGGTGGAGCTGGGCATCTTTGATGGACTTATATTCCTTTTGCTTCTCTGCTTCCGTAAGCGGCACAGGCTTCTGTGCGAAAAGTCCGGAGACAAACAAACAGACCATCCCAAAGGTGAGCGGAAATTTCAGGTTCATGGTTTTCTGTTGTGATTTATAAAAGGAATTACTAATATAATACAAATACTGAATATTACAAAATTCCCTTAAATAAATTAAAGGCCTGAAACAGGGGACGTCAAATCATCCTGAAACATTTTCCTACCTTTATGACTTGACTCCGGCAGGCTGCCAACAAGTGAAAACTGCATTTAACCAAGCTTTATGCCCAAGATCCTTATTATTGACGACGAGAAAAGCATCCGTAAAACACTGCGAGAAATACTGGAATACGAAAATTTCAAGGTTGAGGAAGCTGCCGATGGCCTCGAAGGCTTTGGCATGATCGGTAAAGAAAAGTATGACATTGTCCTTTGCGACATCAAAATGCCGAAAATGGATGGCATCGAACTCCTCGAAAAAGTGATGGCATCCGGAACCGACATCCCTATCATTATGGTATCAGGCCATGGCAACATCGAAACTGCAGTTGAGGCTGTCAAAAAAGGCGCCTTCGATTATATTGCCAAACCTCTCGACCTAAACCGCCTGCTCGTAACCGTGCGCAATGCCATGGAAAGAAGCACACTTGTAACCGAAACACGGGTCCTTAAGAAAAAAGTAAGCAAGACGTTTGAAATGATCGGTGAGTCAAAAGCCATCTCGCTGATTCAGGAAATGATTGAACGGGTGGCTCCCACTGATGCACGTGTACTTATTACTGGCGGCAACGGAAGCGGCAAAGAGCTTGTTGCGCGCTGGCTGCATGAAAAAAGCAGCCGTGCAGCCTTTCCCCTGATTGAAGTCAACTGCGCAGCCATACCTTCCGAACTAATTGAAAGTGAACTTTTCGGACATGAGAAAGGCGCTTTCACCTCTGCAGTAAGTCAGCGCAAAGGCAAATTCGAACTCGCCGAAGGTGGCACCATTTTTCTGGATGAGATCGGCGACATGAGTCTTTCCGCCCAGGCCAAGGTATTGCGTGCCTTACAGGAGAATAAAATCACACGCGTGGGAGGCGAAAAAGAACTGAAAGTAAATGTGCGTGTTATCGCCGCCACCAACAAAAATCTGAAGAAAGAAATTGAAGCGGGCAACTTCCGGGAAGACCTTTACCACCGGCTCAGTGTAATTCTCATTCATGTACCGTCCCTCAATGAAAGATTGGAAGATATCCCCCTGCTGGCTGCACATTTCCTGAAGACTCTTTGTGAAGAACACGGCATGCCCCTGAAAACATTCACCAAGGAGGCCATACGTGAATTACAAAAAATAAACTGGACAGGAAACATCCGCGAATTCAGGAACGTGGTGGAACGGCTCATTATTCTCTGCGACAAAACCATTACGGATAAAGATGTGGCCCTGTATGCGGGTTCGAAAAAATAGCCCGGTCCTGAACTTCTGCCCAATTATTGTACCCGGCAATGAATCCAGCCTTCGTAATAGACTTTCTTATGGTATGGCCCGCGTGCCACATCATTAAGATCATACTCAGCACTGAACTCAAGCTCCGCCCTGAATTCATCACCTTTGTTGTATAGACGCTGGTTTACAATCAAACGGTAAATCGTTACTCCCGCCACGACCGGTTGTTTGTTTTGCAAACTGTTAGCGGCCACCATTGTGGCACTTAAGCCAGCCCTACCTATACTGAGCCTGAGCACGCCATCATCCGGGTTTTGCTGGCAGGGAAGAGTAAAAAAGAGAGTGTCCCCGCTGAGCCTTGCCGTAGCCAGGCAGGAGTGCAGACTGTCTATCTGAACCCTGTCGGGCAGACTGTCGTACCGGATCCGCAGGGATGTCACCAATTCACGTTTTCCAAGGGTATCAGCAGTTTTTATTTTCCGGCCTGTGACCACATTCCTGTATTTGCTTTTCTTTCCTTTTTGAATATACCAGGGATAGGCGAATACCTTTTTTTGAAAAAAAATTTCATCGGAAAGCGAATCTGTTCTTAAAATCGAGACCTGAGAATAAGTTTGAAAAACGAAGAAAAAGGAGGAAACGGACAGAAGAAAGAAACCCAGGCTTTTGTTCATGGCATGTTTCTCAAAGCGTGGTATTGAGAAGCTTCCCGCTTCCCAGGAGTTTGTGGAGCGATTTCTGAAACACAACATGGGTCATCAATTCGGCATGTCCGATATGGTGACAGTCTGAACCTAAAAAATCAATAAGGTTAGCATCAATCATTCGCTCCGCAATTTTCTTTGTGCCCGGGGAGTAATGTCCTGTGAGTGAATTGATGTTGAGTTGCAGTAAAACTCCCTTGTCTTTGATCTCCTCGTATTTTTCGAAATTATTATGCCAGAAGGTATACCTTTCAGGATGGGCCAGTACCGGCTTATAACCATTGGTCTGAAGCTTGAAGAAAATTGTGTTGAGATTATCTGGTGCGTTGACGAATGAAAGTTCAACCAGCACATAGTTTTTCCCAAAGGTGAGCAGTTTGCCTTCTTCAATCTTCTGCTCAAAATCATAATCGATATAATACTCTGCAGCTGCTTCAATCTCCACAGGAATATTATTCTCCTTAAGGGCAACACGCACTTTTTCGAGCCCTCCAAGAATAATTTCAGGAGTATTACGATAGGCATCACTCATGATATGAGGAGTGGTAATCACCTTCTTGTATCCCGCTTCATGGAAATGCCGGATCAGATTCACCGAGTCCTCCAGGGTTTGGGCCCCATCATCGATTCCGGGAATGAAATGCGAATGCACATCGGTATTAAGTACCGACAAGTCAGCCGCTTCACTATGCTTACCGGATTTACCAAAAAGGGCAGAGAGAATACTCATTTATAAGACCTCCAGTCATGGCTAAATAAACCCGAAACGGGGTTTACACCCAACGAATTTACGAAAATTATCCGAGCTCTGGAATCGCCCTGATATCACTTGAACTTCCCTTTCAGCGCTGCGAGTTTCAAAGCGAGATCGGATTCAGCATTGGCCGGCGGGCTGGACTTAAAATTCCCGCCGGCAGAGCCTTTTGTGGCTGCACCCAGGCTTGGATTATCCTTCATCGAAAGTGCAATGCGTTTTCTTTTCACATCCACCTCGGTGACTGTTACCATCACCTTTTGCTGGACTTTCACAACCTTGTTGGGGTCATCTACAAAGCCATTGGACAATTGACTGATGTGCACCAATCCGTCCTGATGCACTCCGATATCCACAAAAGCGCCGAAATTGGTGACATTGGTAATGATACCAGGCACTTTCATGCCTTCTCTGAGATCTTCGATCGCATTAACACCTTCTTCGAACACAAAAGCCTCAAAGCTCTTGCGGGGATCCCGTCCGGGCTTATCAAGTTCTTTCACGATATCGTTCAAAGTAGGAAGCCCCACTTTTTCGGTCACATATTTCTGGAGAACGATTTTTTTTCGCAGTTCTTTATCC
>DASYGQ010000084.1:0-10259 GCA_035999585.1 Bacteroidia bacterium
CTTCCAGCTGAGGTTGTCAAGAGGAACAAGCGCGAGCATTTTACGGGTAGTTGCCGCTTCGTTTTTGAGTTCGTTTAAAAATGCGGTGTTGAAATTCATAGCTGTATTTGTTTTGGTTAGAATCGTTTCGGGGCTCTAAAATAGGAATTATTCAACCATACGAAAGCCTGCAGATGCATAACAATCTCCTGAAACAAGGGAGGTGCTGAATGAAAAAGAATAGCGGGCGACGGCCTTATTTGTAAATAATCCGGCAGCCGGGCAACAGCACTCTCAAGATCTCCCGTTCCCGTTCGGAGATAGGATTTCCGCTTAAATCAAGCTCTGCGAGGCTGCTGAGGTAACAGGCGAAATCGGAGATATGGGCAATGCGGTTGTTTTTGAGTGAGAGATAGCCGAGGTTTTTGAGTTTGAAAAAATCGCGTGGAAGCTCTGTGAGTTGATTGTCGTCCAGTACCAGGGTTTGCAAATGTTCCAGCTTGCCGATGGAAGAAGGCACTGTTTTCAGGCGGCCCTTGGAGACATACATCGTTTTTAATTTTTTCAGGCGGCCGATGGAACGGGGCAGGCTGTCAATCGGCACATGAAACAGCACAAGTTCTTCCAGGGAACCGAGGTCACCCATGTTTTTTGGGAGGCGGAACGTATCGGCTTTGTCATTCTCAATGACAAATGACTTCAGCCGTTGCAAATCACAAAACGATTTTGGCAGAGAGTCGAGTTTGGTATCATAGAGCTCCACATACATGAGATTTCCAAGTCCGGCCATTTCTGCCGGTATGGCATGCAGCTCATTTTGAGCACTGGAGAAAAAGAGGAGGGAGCTGAGCTGCATAAACTCAGCAGGAATCGTAGTGATACCGTTTGCATTCAGCATCAGTGCCTGTAGGTTGCTGAGCTTGCCTATTTTGGGCAACAGCTTGGGATCGAAAGGCGCATTGAGCAATTGGAGTTTGTAAACCGGACCGCCTTCCTTCAGGGCTGTTTTCAGGTCGTTGTAAACAGGAGCATCGCCAATGCCTACCTGATAGAAAGGAGAGTCGGTTGAGTTTTGCCCGCGGGATGCGAGTGAGGCCAGTAAAAAAAGACAGGAAAGTATTTTCTTCATGGGTTGCACCTCAGGTGCAGGAGGAATAAAAGACGTGCTATCTATTCCTCCTGCCCGGGTGTCTAAAAATAAGCATTCTGCTTTTACTGAACAATCAGTTTGAGGTAATGACGTTTATCGCCGCAGGCTACCTCCAGCACATACATGCCTTTGGCAAGGTTGCGGGTGTCATAGCTGAACTGATGCTGTCCGCTGCTTTCCATCGCATTGGAGTAAACCGACAGGCTTCTCCCGCTGACATCCAGCATTCGTATTTCCAGCGGACCGCTTTCTTTCAGGTTCCAGGTGATGTTGAGGTTTCCATGAACCGGGTTTGGGAAGGCCTGCAATGAAAACGCATTGGAAGGATCCTGTATGCCGGTGACTGTAGTAGCCAGCTGCCCGTCATCCGTGTTCACGACGGCTGATTGCAATCCTGCGCCATCTTCTGCTTTGATGCTGAAGAAATAAGTGGTTCCAACAACGAGACTGAGCCCTGTGGCAGTGACACTGGTGGCTGTTCCGTTGGTCGTCCAGTTAAGCACATTGGTTGCGCCGGCGGAGGTTCCGATGGCATACCAGTATTTGGTCAGGCCGGAATTGGGATCCGTGGAGGCAGTCCAGTTCGCTGAAATCTGACTGGTGCTGAACGTGGTATCCTGGTCAGGCCCGGAAAGCCCGTCGCTGACGGTAAAGGCTGTGGGAGGTGTCCAGTCGACATTGAAATCCTGATAGTTAGGATTTGAGATATTGAGTGCCGAATCCCTTGCAATGGTACATATTCTGCCAGCTGCCGTGGAAGGGTTTGGATTTTGATACCGCATATCGGCTGTTGCCGATCCAACGGTTATGGCAGAAGGGGTGTTTGTTGCGCGTGAGCGGTATACTTTGAAATTCTTGATGGCCCAGTCGCAATTCCCGCTCCGGAAAGAAACAGCGCTTCCGGTTGAAATAGGTGAGGGGTCGGTATAGCTTCCGACGGAGACATTGTTTTGAAGCACTTCGAGAACACCTGTTGTACGGTCGTAGATCACTTTCCAGTCGTACCACTGCCCCGCCACGGTTGTCATGGGTACGGAATGCACCAGTGAAAATGTATTCTTGGTGGTTTTGTAGAATTCGCATACGCCCTGATCCACACGGAACCAGACGAAGTAATTGTTGCCGCGATTGGTTTCGTTGGTACTGTCACAGAAAATGTGAAGTCCGGCTCTTCGTGTTGTTCCTGTTCCGCCGATCTTGCCCTGCCAGTTATAGAGGTATCTGTTGGAAAGGCTTTGATTGAGGGGAGCAGAAAGACTGGTATTCGAAAGGGTCTGATCCGTTTGATCGAGTATGCCTCCGCCGACTGTCCAGGTACCCAGCGTGCTGGTCCATTCCGGATTGAAAGCTGTTCCCGTGAAGTCATCGTTGAAATATCCGCGCGCGTTGTTCGAGCGCCATTCGGTTCCGTTGAAATCGCAAACCTGGTAATAACATTTCTCAATGCCGGAACCGCCGGTATTGTCTTTATCGTTATACGCGCAATTGAAATTTTGTGTGATCCATCCAGCAGGTGGGTTCACGGCAGCAACAGGACGTGTGGTGTCGGGTGTTGGCACCGAGCCGCCGTTGCATACCCAGATAGCCTGAAAACCCGGGCCTGGTGTGGTGCCGGTGGATTTAAAACGCATGGTCATGGAAGGGCTTGTGCCGCCCACCGTTCCTGGTGATGTGGTGCCGGTGTATTTTCCGATGAGAGGTGATGCGGTTGAGGGGCCGTTGTATAGCCAGAGGGTGTCTTTGCCTGCCTGCACATTGAATGAGGAGAAAGCAAGAGATACCGAAGTGGCTCCGGAGGGAGCGATGGTATAGGTATAATCTTCACCGGTATAATAAGGCATGTTGGGACCGCCCATGTCATAAATAGTATCCTTGCAGGGGATAACGGCACAGGAAGAAAACTTGTCCTGTATTTTCGTCCAGAGTTCGGTATAGCCGTTGTCATATCCCATCGCCCAGATACCGATTCCGCCGATCCCGCGCTGATTAACGACATCATAGCGTTTGCCCATGCTGTAGTCATTGTCGATCCAGGCCTGATGCCATCCTCCGGAGTTGTATGCAAAATAAGGAGTAAAGCTGTTTGGTTCCCAGTGCATGTTGGCGACCGAATAATTGCCGCTTGCATTGGCACGCATTGTATTGTATATAAGAGAAGTGCCGGTGCCTGATGTGGCGCTGGGA
Organism: Bacteroidia bacterium; assembly: GCA_035999585.1. Classification (GTDB taxonomy): domain Bacteria; phylum Bacteroidota; class Bacteroidia; order Palsa-965; family Palsa-965; genus Palsa-965. Next base: position 3,314 of record DASYGQ010000084.1, read on the forward strand.
GCTGTACCTGCTGTGGTGGCCCATGTTTCACCGTAATAAGGAACACCGAGCAAAAGTTTGTTCAGCGGAACGCCTGCTTTCAGATAGGCGGTGATTGATTTGGAATGATCGTAATTGTAACCTGTTTGAAAATCATAGAGCGGATCGGATGGACCTGCGGTAGTGCTTCCGCCATAATAGTAATCATAGCCCATGATGATGTAAAGGTCGATCACGTTGTTGAGGTTCGGAATGTCGAAGACGGGACCCCAGTCGACCGCATACAGGGCGATACTGAGTTCGTAAGCGGAGTTGGCGGCTTTGAGTGCATTTTTGAATTGTGTCATGAATGCTGTGAAACCGGCCTTGTCGGAAGAGGCCATTCCTTCAAAATCAATGTTCACACCTTTTCCTCCGCGGCTGTTGAGCAGGGAGATCACGTTATTGATACAGGTGGTCATGGCCGATGAACTGGCCAGGAACGTGCTGTGGCTGGAGAAAAGTGTGATGGTGATTTCTGCGTTTACGCCATGGCTCAGGGCTGCTGTCACGGCAGGACTGCTTGCCCAGGCAAAAGAGGAATTGGTATTGGCACCGGTGGTGGGTGATACGGTATAATCGAAATAAGCCAGGTCGGAGATCAGGTTCCACTGGAAATTCGTTTCTGTACCGGCCTGCCAGTAGGGGAACCATCCGAATACACGTTTCTTCAGCGTGCAATTGCTTTGTGTCCGGAAAGGAACTTTCTCTGCAGCCGGGTTGCGCCCGAGGAGCTTGTCCCATTGCCATTGTTCGGTGAAATGAAACTGGCTGTAGTATTCACTTTCCTGCTGCATCATGGATTTGTGTCGCTGCGGTGCCTGTGCTTGTGTATACGCAAACGCACAAATAACTAGTCCTGCTGAAAGGATGGCTTTTCGGATCATGTTTCGGGAAATTGAGTACTTAAAGGTAGAAAAATAATCCGGAAACAGAAACCGGCTTAAAGCCTGGTCATTAGCTCAACTTTACCTGATCAGGGTTTGAAATAGGAAAGAATACCCTTGTAATAGGCTTCGGCAATTTCGCGGGTGCGTTTGGATGTTTTGATACCTTCTGTTTCTCTGTCCTCATCCATCAGGGCGATGGCTTCTTTGCGGTTGTCTTGATAGAGTGTCTCGCCGTACACCAGAGGTCCGTGAATGAGGCGGGTGAGGATCAGGTTCCGGCAGTAGACACCAGGGCTGGGCGTAGTCAGGCAGTTTTCTTTCAGGTACTTCGCATCGTTTTTGGTGGCTATCGGGACTTTCAGCACATCAGAAAAACTTTGTACCACACGGGCGCTCAGTTTTTCCGATTCATCCAGGTCATTGGTGAGGGCCAGGCGAAGGAATTCAAAACGCCCTTCCGGTTTGCTGAGGTCGTGAGGGAGCATTCCGCCTCCGATGAATGTCATGACGAAATTTTTATCGGACAGTTTTTTCCAGCCGGTATTTTTTTCATCCACATTGAAGTGAATGATGACTGTGAGGTCTGGCTGCCAGGAGTTGATCAGGTCGGCCCGTTTTTGGAGTTCGAGGTCGCGGAACACCTCAAAAAATAATTTGCGCTTGTCGGCTTTCGTCTGATACAGCAGGCTTTGCTGTGCGGTGATGTGTTTGCATTTCACAAGGCTGTCGAGTACATGTTTCAGATCCTCCCTGCACCATTGCTCAAATGTTTTTCCCAAAGCGGTGCCATCGGGTGTGGAATGGGTGAGGTGTACAGTGGCGCCGGCTGCTTCCAGTTTTTGCCGGAGCAGGAGTGCGGTGCCTAATGTCAAATGTCCTTCCGCCAGTTTTACTTCGGGTGTGTGATGCAGGGTGTCGGCGGCGATGTGAATGTATTTCTGTTCCGTTTTCCCCGACTCCAGGCTTCCTGCGGTGTGTCCGGGATCGAGGGCGATGACAATGTTTTTCAAAGGCAAGGCGCCGGAGGAATCGGCCCTGCGGTAATCCTGATTTTTACCGGCCTGCCGGCATGTTGCAGACGGTTTGTAGCCGGGTTCATTCAGCGTTTTCAGTTCTTTTTTGGGATCGGCCGAACAAAGCAGTTCGTAATAGATTCCCAGTTTTTCCCAGGGCACAAAGAGTTCCGCTTTCCCGTTTTTCTTTTTGTCGGGTGATGCATAAACCGACATGCCGATGTCGGTAATCGAGTAGTACTCTCCCAGTTTTTTTTCCTTGTCGAGATACGTGTTGATGCGCCGCTGTACATTTGCTTTTAACTCTTTCAGATGAGGGGTTTGTGGAAAAACCAATGCGGGTACCAGCAATAAAACACAGGTAATCATCAGACGCAGGCCCCGGTTCAGGGAGTGTATATTAGTTTGATCGGACATCCGGATAAAATTAACAAAAAGAAACGGAGTCGCTTGGGTTATGCCAGGTTCTTTCAGGTATCCTGGATCGGGTACGGATATTTTTTCGATCTTCGGTTTCGGTAAATACAAAAGAAATGAGCATTAGGGATACAGACTTCAGTTCGGAAATTCGGTTTCAGACAAGCCGGAGCGGAGGCGCAGGCGGCCAGAATGTGAATAAGGTATCCAGCAAGGTGGAGCTTGGCTTTGATGTGGCCGGCTCTCAGATCTTGTCGGATCATCAGAAAGCTGTTCTCCTGAACAAGCTCGCTTCACGTATCAATAAGGAAGGTATCCTTAAAATTGTATCTCAGAGCGACCGCTCGCAGCTTGGCAATAAACAAATTGTCATCAAGGCTTTTTTTGATTTGCTTGAAAAGGCTTTCCGGCCGGAGAAAAAAAGGGTCAAGACAAAGCCAAGCAAGGCTTCCAAGCGCAGGAGGCTGGAGGGCAAGAAGAAAATATCCGAGAAAAAGACCTTGCGTAGTAAGGGAGACTGGTGAAAAACCGGTGTGTCCGTTTTAGTATCCCAAAGCCTTCATGAAATAATTCCAGAGCGGATCATCCGGTGGCGGGGCCGAGATGCGGAGCGGTTCTTTTTTAACCGGATGGATAAAATCAACCTGTCTTGCATGCAGGTGGATAGATGCATTTTCATTGGAGCGGTTAAAGCCGTATTTCAGGTCACCTTTTATGGGGCACCCCATGGCCGCAAGCTGAACACGGATCTGGTGATGCCGGCCGGTATGCGGGTTCACTTCAAGCAAATGGTAATTGTCGGATGAAAAGAGGATGCGGTATTCCAGCTCGCATTTTAATGTGCCGGGCTGTTCCCTGTCGAAAGCTTTCGACATGTTCTTGGCTTCATTCTTTTTAAGGTAATGGACCAGGAGCCCGGATTCTTTTTTTGGTTTATTCTTAACGACGGCCCAATATGTTTTTTGAATTTCTTTCCCGCGGAACATTTCATTGAGACGCGACAATGCTTTGCTTGTTCGTGCAAAAAGCACGATTCCGCTGACAGGACGGTCGAGCCGGTGAACGGTGCCCAGGTAAACCTCGCCCGGTTTCTCGTATTTATCTTTGATGTAACGTTTCAGGGTGTCGCTCATGGGCTCATCGCCCGTTTTATCTCCCTGCACAATTTCAGAGGGTCTTTTGTTCACGGCGATGATGTGATTGTCTTCAAAGACAATCTGAGGGGGTAGTGGCTGACTTTCGTTCATCAGTACTGCTCGTTTGCATTGGGAAAGTCTTTCGACTTCACATCGCCGATATATGATTTCACAGCTCCTGTTACTATTTCATCGAGGTTGGCATAGCGTCGGAGAAAGCGGGGAGAAAATTCAGTGGTGAGGCCGAGCATGTCATGAACCACAAGTACCTGGCCGTCGACACCGCCACCCGCACCGATACCGATAACGGGTATGCTGAGTTCCTTTGCCACTTTGGTGGCCAGGGCCGCAGGAATCTTTTCAAGTACGATGGCATAACAGCCGGATTCCTGCAGAATATGTGCATCAGCGAGCAGACGGTCGGCCTCTTCTTCTTCCTTGGCCCGGACATTATAAGTCCCGAATTTGTAGATGGATTGAGGAGTAAGTCCGAGGTGGCCCATGACCGGAATACCGGCAGTAAGAATGCGGGCGATGGATTCACGTATTTCTTTGCCGCCTTCCATCTTCACGCTGTGAGCACCGGATTCTTTCATGATGCGTATGGCTGAATGAAGGGCTTCCTTCGAGTTTCCCTGATAGGAGCCGAAGGGCAGATCCACCACAACCAACGCACGGTCAATGGCGCGTATGACGGAAGAGGCATGGTAAATCATCTGATCGAGCGTGATGGGAAGGGTGGTTTCATGCCCTGCCATGACGTTGGATGCAGAATCTCCAACCAGGATCACGTCGACTCCGGCATGGTCGATGATTTTGGCCATGGTATAATCATAGGCGGTAAGCATCGCTATTTTTTCGCCATTGCGCTTCATTTCCTGAAGCACGTTGGTGGTCACTTTCTTGAATTCCTTTTTTGCTGTCGACATGGGCGTTTGTTTGCAATAATTCCACGCTGGGATTTATCGGCCCAAAGGTAAGGTCTTTTCAATATTATACAGGTTTTGCAGAGGTTTTCCGGTTATCAGAAGGATTTCAATTACCTTTCCGGGAATATTTTTAAATTTGCGACTCGTTTCGGACATTCTCCGCTGGAACAGATTCTCGGAAATCTGTAAATAACATAGAAGATGAAAAAAGTCAGTATCCTGTTTTTTGTATCGGCCCTTCTTTTTTCGGCTTGTAAAACCGATTTTAAGCTGACCGCACCGTGGAAAGAGCAAATGGTTATTTTCGGCTTGCTGAACCAGAGCGATACGGTGCAGTATATACGTATCAACAAAACATATCTCGGAGAGGGAAATGCCTATACTATGGGGGCCATCTCTGATTCCATCAATTACAAGTACCTGCTGAATGTAACGGTTTCGAGATCCCTCAATGGAGTTGAGACAAATCTCCCTGTTGATACCACCACCTCGCTTGTTCAGGACCCCGGTGCTTTTGCCAGTTCTCCGAACCAGATTCTGTACCGCATAAAAACACCGCTTTCCGCTAATTTGCTGAATGAAGCTGCAGTCTACAAACTGACGGTAATGAACCCTGTAACGGGATATACTGCCAAAGGCTCAACCAGCCTTGTGAAAGGTGTCAGTAATGGCCCCGGGGCAATGTCAATTACCGCGCCTTATTCCGGTTCGACCTCTTTCAATTTTTATAATACTACCGCTCCTTTTAAAATAGAGTGGCTTAGCGGTGCAAATGCAAAAGTGTATGAACCTATTTTACGTTTTCACTATACTGAATATTCTGTGTCTGGCACTACCAATAAGTATGTTGACAAGGATTTTGGCCAGATTTCGACAGTCGGCACAGGCGGAGGTGAAGATTTGTATGTCACCTTGAGTTATAGTGATTTCCTGAGTTTCCTGAATTCGTCGATTGCAGATGATCCGACAGTTGGAAAACGGGTTTTCGGGAAATGCGACATCATCTTTTATGTGGCCTCCGACGAATTCAATACCTATATGGAAGTGAATAAACCGGTAAGCTCCATTACCGGCGACAAGCCCATTTATACGAATATAACAAACGGAATCGGCCTCTTTTCGGCCCGCTATACATTCAATGGATCGAATTATTCCAAGCCTCTGAATAATCAGACGGTCACCAATGCCTCTATCGATCCACTGACCTGTCACCTGCATTTTGCCGATCAGAACGGGGTCGTCACTTGTCCCTAAGACAGGCAAACAGATTAACGGAGACTCGATATCTGACTGATATTCTGTGGTTTAAGTCTATTGTCCTCCTTCTGTGCCAGAATACCGGTTCATTCTGCCATTTTCAAAGCATTTACTCTGTCTTTTTGTCATTTTAGGTAGGCATGACCCTGGTCCTGACGTCCTGGCCTGACATTATTGCTTTAATCAGGTGATGGCATGAGGATTGACTTGGTGGATTTGCATAAAAAACAATTAAAACGTTAAATCAAAAGATTATGGGAAAAATAATAGGAATCGACCTTGGAACAACCAATTCATGCGTAGCAGTAATGGAGGGGAATGAACCGGTTGTTATCGCTAACAGCGAAGGAAAAAGAACGACTCCATCGATCGTTGCTTTTGCAAACGACGGGGAACGTAAGGTAGGTGATCCTGCCAAACGCCAGGCCATTACCAATCCGACGAAGACCGTATCCTCTATCAAGAGGTTTATGGGAATTACCTATAACGAGGCTGCCAAAGAGATGGCCCGTATGCCTTATAAAGTGGTTAAAGGAGATAACAATACGCCGCGTGTTCAGATTGACGACCGTACATTCACTCCACAGGAGATATCAGCCATCATACTTCAGAAAATGAAGAAAACTGCTGAAGATTACCTGGGTCATGAAGTAACAGAAGCGGTTATTACCGTACCTGCTTATTTCAATGATGCACAACGTCAGGCGACCAAAGAAGCCGGTGAAATTGCAGGACTTACCGTAAAACGGATCATCAACGAACCAACAGCTGCAGCACTTGCTTACGGTCTTGACAAGAAGTCGAAAGACATGAAGATTGTGGTGTTCGACTGCGGAGGTGGTACACATGACGTATCCGTTCTGGAACTCGGTGATGGTGTGTTTGAAGTGAAATCGACCGATGGTGATACACACCTGGGTGGTGACGACTTCGATCAGAAAATCATCGACTGGCTGGTAACAGAATTCAAATCGGAGAATGGCGGATTGGATCTGACCAAAGATCCGATGGCTCTTCAGCGTTTGAAAGAAGCAGCTGAAAAAGCTAAAGTGGAACTTTCAAGTGCCACATCTACCGAAATCAACCTGCCATACATCATGCCTGTTGACGGTATTCCAAAGCACCTTGTGCGTTCTTTGACACGTGCAAAATTCGAGCAGCTCGTTGACGACCTGATCAAACGTACCATTGAGCCCTGCCGTTCGGCTTTGAAAAATGCAGGTCTTACTGTAAACGATATCAATGAAATTATTCTGGTGGGTGGATCAACCCGTATCCCTGCTATT
>DASYGQ010000131.1:0-7383 GCA_035999585.1 Bacteroidia bacterium
AGGAGAATGACAGTTCAAGGTAATCAATATACATGGGTATGTGAACGGGAATGAGCGGATTCCCGTCCTGACTTAGCAGATAACGTGTTTTAGCGGATGGATTGCGTCATGCCGATGAGAGTGTCCCAACTATCCCTGTATTAAGTTACAAGGGCTATAAATTACATCAGTTCAACGGCATGAAATTCAATGTGACCGAATAATGGTCTGCCCCGGACGGACCTAACCCTAATTTTGAAATCATATAAAATAATGAAACAACCTAATTGTATTAAACTATGAAAACTTTGAAAACATATATTGCCCTTGCCTTTGTTTCGCTGGTGGTTTTTAACTCCTGCAAGAAATCCGACACGCCTGTTACACCTCCTGCAAGCCAAAACCCGAGCATCAGCCTGGTCGGAGGATCCGGTTATGCCTCTTCGGATTATACAACCAGCGTTGGAGCACCTTCTGTTACCGTAAAGGCTATTTCCTTGTCGAACACCACTTCTAATTCAAACCTGGTGAGCGTGTACTCAAGTGTTACTTCAAACAATACCATCGTTTACAGCAATACGGCTACCCTTCCATCGGGCGCAAAAAGTCACAGCGATTCTGTTGTTGTTACAACAACTGCTCCCGGAACTTCACGTGTTGAATTTAAGGTAACCGACAAAGCCGGTATGGTTGCAACCGTTGCTATCAATATTACAGTTGTCGGACCTTCACCGGCCACCATGCCTATCGGATCAGGTGCCCCGATCAAATTGGGCGGTTCTGCCGATCCGAATCCAAGCTATATGAATCTTTACACAGGTGCCACTTACAGTCAGGCAGTAGCTGAAGCCAATGCCACAAACATTGACCTTGTATACAACAAGACCAAAGTGTATTCACCCAGCGATGCTCTTGAAACCGATGCGATCATCAAAGCAGCCGGCGTGATCACCAGAATGGATGTATACACGGCCAAAGCTTATAGCTCCATCACAGATGCGGATATCAATGCATATAACCCAAGCGGTTCCACCAATACAACTGTTGCCAGCGGTACCGTTGTGATGTTCAAAACTAATTCCGGCAAGAAAGGTGTTTTCCAGGTGAGTTCATTCAATGGCTCGGCCACCTCTTCATCCACAGATAATATTTCAATTGTTGGTAAAATCCAGCAGTAGACTCTGTTCAGGATTGATCAGGATCATTTTTTAAACAATAAGTACAGCCCGCTTACCGTATCTGGTAACGGGCTGTATCTGTTATTAATTTCCCTGTATCAGCTGGCATTTCGGATGAAGGATGCTCAGAAAGGGAATTAAAAAATTGGCTGACAGCTGCGGAGAGCCTACCTTTGAGCATAAAGCAAATGCGAGGAGTTATTTTGTCTGCCGGCATTTTGCTGTACACTTTAAATAATCAGCACGATGCGAATAGATCGCCCGAACATACAGGATGCCCCGCCCTGGTATTCCTATTTTTTCAGCCTGACAAGCGGAGATGACCTGATCATGGCTTTGCAAACAAGCAAACAGCAGACGCTTGACCTGATGGGTTCCATTCCATCTGATCGTGCAGATTACAAATACGCAGAGGACAAGTGGACTGTCAAACAGGTTTTTATTCACCTGGCTGACGAAGAGCGCTATTATGCCTACAAGGCATTTTGCTATTCGAGGCAGAGCGATGTAAACCTTGAAATCCCCATGGGATCAGCTTATACCAGGGATTTCAATGCCGGCAAACGCAATTTGAAAGAGATAGGGGAGGAGTTCCGCTCGGTGCGTGAAGCAACGATCAGTCTGTTCAGTTCCATGACTTCCGAAATGCTGGACTTTAAAAATTTTCCAGGTAGGGATGTGTACTCAGCACGCAGTCTGGGTTGGTTTGCAGTGGGCCATAATTTGCATCATTGCAAGGTGGTGAGGGAGAAGTATATATAGGCTACGTTAGGTCCGAAGGAGAAAAGCAAGTAGATGGATAGCCTAATGTGCTGGAAATTTTGATATACCCAGCTGTTTGCAAATAGCCCAACAAGTATATTTTGAAAGGCCGGGATGTCTCGGTACGGAACTCTGTTTTATATCGCCATTAGAAAGACTGATCCCCAAATTTAATGCCCGGAGCCTTGTCGGATTAGGTAACAATTAACAGATCTCAAATAACGTATGAACTCTTTGTACTTTATCATGCATGAACAAAAAGATGTGCTTTTTCAATCGTTCGGGAGGCGGTTTTTCTGGTTGTTACTTTTTCCTTTGCTTTGTACATTTCAATAAATTCCCTGAAAGCGTCCATTACATTATCTAATGCTTCCTTTTTTGTTTTCCCTTGTGATATGGCTTGAGGAAACTCCTTGATCCGGGAAGTGTAAAACCCGGTTTCTTTGTCTTTTTCCAGAATAAAAGTAATGGGTATAGAGATTTGCTTTGTCATAGCATAAAAATACAATTTATAAAAGTCCTTTCAAATTCTGATTTAAATTCATCCTGGTATTTTCCTGGTGGTGACTGACATGATACGCCATCAGGTACAGCATTTCGCGGATGGTCAGATTTCCCAACAAAGGGTGTGGCAGGAGAAGACTATCCAGCTCCACATCCGTATAATTCCCCATGCTTTGAATAACCTTCTTTACATTTTCCCGGATGGCTGTCATTAATTCATCTCTCTTGCTCCAGGCAATTTCTTCCGGAACAAAACGCTCAGGGGCTTTGCCGCCTTTTTCCAGAGCAGCGTGGTAATTTGAAATGACATTGGTATAACTCAATGATTTACGTGTCGTTCTCCCGAATTTCGATTCAATCACCTGTTTCACCTGAAGTACCTGTGCCAAGGGATCCAGGCACAGGGAGACATGCGCCAGTTGCTGCCCGGGAGTCCATTTGCTGTTAGAGCTATGCATAAACTCGCTTTCAGTCAGGGACTGCATGTATTCGAGAAATGCCTGGTGGTTTTTTTTGAATCGTTCGGATGTTTGCTGGCGGGTCATGTTTGTTTTTCCGTTTGGGAATTTAAAGAAAGCTCCTGATGGTGATCCGTATCCTGAGCAAAGGTAATTGTTCTGAAAGTAAGATTGATCCGGGGTCGCTTAACCTTTGTTGTGGGCGGAAGGCGATGGAGCCAGTTGGTCTGCGTTTCATCCTTCATGACCAATAAACTGCCATGTTCGAGTATCAATGAAATGTGATCTTTTGTCTGCTTGTGTTTGAAAGCAAACTTACGTGCAGCTCCCAGGCTCAGAGAACCAATGGCACCGTTCCTTTTCAGATCTTTCTCTCCATCGCTGTGCCAGGCCATGCCTTCATCACCGGTATGGTACAGGTTGAGCAGGCAGGAGTTGAAACGTTCTCCCGTTTTCACTTCCACAAGGGTTTTAAGTTCCAGCAGCTCTTTAGTCCAGTCCAGTGCCTGTTTGGTGGTGTTTGAATAAGTATAGCTGAAACGGTTGTCGCCATACCAGGCTACTTTTCTTTTGGTGACAATGCGTTTCCCAAACAAGACAGCCTCGTCGTTTTTCCATTCTATCGTGTTCAGCAAAACATCCAGGTAAAAGTTAGCCTGGGCCAGTGGCATTACCTGTCCGTAATAGTTTACTGTGCCGCCGTAGGGAAGAAGGTTGGAATACTGATTTTCGTTGAATAGATCCATTGTTACAACTACCGGGCAAGAGGAAAATAAAACAATCTTTGAGTCCCTGCAATTTACAAAAAAGGATTATTTTTTGGAAATTCAGTTTCAGGATAAAAGTATCTTGACGCGTAAAGTGCTGTGGCGATAATTATTCTTTGAAATGCAGTTGTTATAACTCCTGAATATTTTACTTCCCAACCATTTGGTTAGAGCATTCCGCAAATTAATTAATAATGTCTCCTTTATTATTTGCCAGTTTTTCACGCCATTTTTTGATTTCTTCAGGTGTTTGCCTCGCCCAATCTTTTACTTCGCCGATAATTTTCAATGAAGCGGTGGTGCGGTATGAGCGTGTGGGATTGCCCGGAAATTTTTTGTCGGTCACGTTTGGGTCATTTTCAAAACTTCCCATGGGCTCAATTATATAAACACGTTCAGGGTTATCACCTTTAGCCAGGGCGGCAGCAAGACCTGCCCCATTAACGATGGCTGTGAAGTAAATATGATTCATAATGAATTCGTCTTTGTAATTGGACCTGCCCCCGGCCGTGAGTAAGTCGCCAATCTGTAAATCCGCTTTGGTCCCGTGATAAAAAGGCCCTTTGTCAGATGGGTTGCCTCTGAATGAGTCTGCTAATTCGTAATTCCTTTTTGCTTTGTCAGGGTCACCTGAATCCTCATAGCATTTGGCAAGGTTTGAATAGAGAGAGGGATAGGCACTGCTAACGGTGTCGTCATTAATTTTTAATGCGAACTGCAGGGCTGTTTCTGTCCATTTTAATTTGTCGGGAGCATTTGTTTGATGCCGGGCCACATAATGAGCGGCGATAAATCGTTCAAAGTCGTTTGTAGCTTCGTTCCAGGCTTTAAGAAACAACCGGCTTGCTTCTTCAGGTTTGCCTTTGCTTTCCATATCCATACCTTGAATACATAGTTTTACAATATTATTTCGCGGGTCGAATTCCATTGACTGATTATTTTTTTTCGATTAAGATGTGTTTAGTGAGACAGCTATTTCGGGTTTCGCTGAGTTAAGGAGACTTATTACTGTCTGATCACTCAAATTTTACAACAAGTTTATGCAAAAACCAGCGAGGAGGTGCTGATAGATGTTTTACTACGGAATTTAGCCGCCATTAACGAGTTCCTTTTCTATATGGAAGCCGAGCCATTTGTTACCCCCGAAAAGGCTGAAAATCACAAACGTGTGGTTTTTAAAAAGGTTAAGGCCGAATGAATAACATCAAGTAAAGAAACAGTCTGCATACTTTTTAAAATTTAGTTTAGTATAATTTTTCAAAGAAAATTACGTTATTAACACATTGAAAAAAAATCTTGTTATAATAGCCATTTTTAACTGTGTTTGGCTATGCGCTCAGCATAGCTACGAGTCACCATATCGCGCTGGGCTAAAGCTGGGATTTTCGCTTCATACGCTCGCGGGAGATCTTACTAATAGTCATCCTGACGAAGACGCTATAGGAGGATTCTGGTTCCAGCTAAAAATGAGCAAAAAATGGACGGTTCAGACGGAACTTTTACTTTTAGATAAAGGAATCGGTGCGCTATCCGGAAAGAGTTCACATTTTGTCACCCTCCATTATTTTGAAATTCCTGTCCTTTTTCAATACCATAAAAAGGAGACTTATTTTGAATTTGGACCGGGTTTGGGATATTTGATCAATTGTGCTGAACATTTATATGGTAATTATTCACCCGACCTGGTTTTTAAATATCCATTTACCAGAAACGAACTTTCATTCAACGTTGGTATTGGCTGGACATTAAATGAGAAGTGGGCACTCGGATTAAGACTTAGCCATTCTTTATTGCCGGTGAGGGGCGCTGTTCCTTTAGTCTCTAAAGAGTCTTATAATCGTTTATTGGCTTTAAGCGTAACCCGCCAGCTAAAGAGAAAGAAAGTTAGTGATCCACAAGAAGAATAAGCGGATAAAACTTAGTACTGTTGTTTGTACCCTTCACTTAAATGTGATTCGAACCGAAGAATCATTTAATAAAAGTCAATAAGGCTCAATGACTATTAAAAACCCATTTATTTCTGTGGGCCAATGGTGAAAAATTCGAACCTTTATAGAGAAGACTTAGTGAAGATTGGGCTGGTTTCATGGGAGTTGGAGGAGAACAGAAATTTATCCAATGATAGATTTTGTTTAGAAAAACGTAAAAATCATTAACTTTGAGAGAGCAACAATATCTGGCAGCTATGACCACTACCGCACTTAAAAAGGAACTTCACAAAGCAATTGATTCTATCGACGATGCAACTTTCCTGCAAGCGGTGTATACAATTGTCAATGAGAAGAAACTTCAATTTGACTTAAGTGCAGATGAGTGGAAAGAAATAGAACTAGCCCAGAAACATCATAAAGCAGGCAAGAGTAAAAGCTATAACTGGGATGAAGTGAAAAATTATGCAAAAGGCCATTCGAAAAAATGAGCTTTATCATTTCCTTTAATGAACCAGCCCGGGAGGATATTGCAAAAGCATTTGAATGGTATGACTCACAGAAACCCGGATTGGGTGACCGCTTCCTGTCGGAATAGCGTCAGACAATTAACCAAATTGGACGAAATCCACATCTTTTTCAGGTTCAGAGAAAAAACATACGACTGGGCTTACTGAAACGATTCCCTTACTTAATGGTCTATGAAATCGAAGAAAAACAAATAATCATCTATAAGATTATTCACGCACAGCGCCATCCTGCGAAGCGTTTCAGCGGCAAAAAGTAAGAGTTGTAAATTCACTTGATAATACACAATACACCCAAAGCGGAGAGTGCGGTCCGAACCGCAATTAGGGAAAAGAAGGAGCAAATTTCTTCGAACCAAAATGCCCTTGCGAATCAAAAGTTGCTTATATTCTCGAAAGTGATGATTCACAAGAACCGTTTACTCGCAAACGCCCTTCCTGATCCCGATTTCAAATACTTCTCAAATTCAAAAGCTTTGTATTTGTCTGCAAAGGCAATGTAGGTCTTTAACTCTAGCGGAAGAATTCCTGCGGTTGCCGGAACATGGCCGTTTTGATGGCGTAGAAAACGTTCTTTCAGATCGGATGTACAGCCGTAGTAATATTTGCCGTTGGAGCATTTGAGGATGTAGACGTACCACATGTGTTGTGGGTATTTTGTTGTTAATGATTGCCTTCGTTTGGGTGGGATTTGAAACAAAGGATACTCTTGCTTTAAAACCAGTCCGGATTTATCGGGACTAGTAATTTTTTGCTTCGCTCTTGATTAGGAAAGCGGACTGCGTCCGCCGTAGCCCGCCGAAGCAGCGATAATCTGTGCTACGTAGCACCAAATTGCCTTAAAGCAACAGCCCGCCTACGCAGCTTATCAGCTGCTTCGGCGGGCGAAGGCGGAGAGGGTGGGATTCGAACCCACGTTCTCAAAGGCTTGCTATGACAGCTTTTTGTAAACTTTAATCTGTTCCGGTACAACAGCGGTTCAGCAAAAGCAGGACTTCCTTATGCTTCTGTACCGGCTTTGTCGAAAGTAATGGAAATCTTTCTTATTTGCCAATTTGTACTGGCCACTTAGAAATTAATGCTGAACAATAATTTTTCTTGTCGAGACTCCTTCACTGGTCTTTACTTGCAAGAAATAAAGGCTTGATGCAAGATCACTGATATCAATATATGCTTTTGAATCGATCCCTTGAGGTAGGATTGTTATAATCTCCTTGCCCAAAGTATTTATGACACTAATTTCAGAATTTGAAAGGTTATTCCATTCAACAGTTAGACAT
>DASYGQ010000157.1:0-4310 GCA_035999585.1 Bacteroidia bacterium
AAAGTCCCGCTGTTTCTCTGAATATCTTCCCGAATCCATCCTCCGGCTTGTTTACTTTAAGCTATATTGTTCAGTCACGCTGTACTGTTTCATCGGAAATTTTCGATATGCAGGGCCGGCGAATAAAGGAGTTGTTTCGGGTACCTGAGCAGTATGAAGGAAACTATAATTGCAATCTGGATATTTCGGGACTTAATAATGGGGAATATCTGATTCGTACAGTCATTGGCGACAAAGTCCTGACCCGGAGAATTATTCTGAACAAATAATCTTTGGCTATCTTTGCAAACCATTCCATACTGAAATGGATGTATTATGAAAAAGGCTGGCTTAAACATTTTATTTCCACTTTTCATTCTTCTGGTGACCGGAAGTTTAAACAGAGCCTATTCTTCCGGCAATGCCTATAATTCAGACTCTGTTTTTCGCATATCTGTTGGCGGCGGACTTGCGTTTTCGACTATAAATATGCGCATTGAACCATTGGGACAACTAAAGACTGGTTGGAACTTTCGTTCCGGTGTTCGTTTCAGACGGAGACTTGGTTTGAATGCCGAATACACTTATCAGGTGAATCATGATGCAGAGCCAGCCTGGGAAAATATCCGGGCCTATAATCTCGATCTGAACCTGACATACCTGTATTTTAACGTAGGTGAATCGAATACGAAATTTTACGCTTTGAATGGTGTTTGTTTCCAGCAATGGATTGGGCAATATAAAGGTCCTGCCGCTGTTAATCAGGATAATCTGGATTACAAGCCAGGCGATTTCAAGCGGTTTAACTGGGCAAGCCTGAACGCCGGTATAGGATTCGAAAGGCGCTATGACTATTTCGGACTGTACGGGGAATTTAAGTTCAGGTTTGGTAAAAACAATCCATCGGATCCATTTGGTATTGTGGATGTCTGCGGCTCGGCAGGCGTGAAAATAAACCTGATCTCGGTAGATAAAAAAGTAAAACCAGACAATTCCTTCAAAAGCAGGCAAAAGCGCCGCTCAATCAAGCCCAAAATATATCATTGGTTTTAACGCAGGCAGGGTTCAGGGGGGAAGAGGACCGGTATACTGCATGCAGGGCGTTCCGCCGGTAAAACAGGGGAAATTAAAATTAATATTCAGATTCGTTTTGTTTTCACTTTTTACCTCAAATGTTGTGAAGCACTGAGACCACCAGTTTTTCAGGCAGTTTTCATCCAGTTTCAGGTATTCCGTTTCTTGTTTTTTGAAATGTTCAATGTCAAGTCTCTTGATCTGTTCATCCTGGATAATGCAATAAGTGCCTGAAGGGAGTTGGATTTTAAAATGACCGGCAGAATCTGCAGAAATGATGCGAATAATCTTTTTCTTGCTGGAGTTTTGATTGCCATACCGGATGTATAATTTTTTTCCGGCATAAGGAGCCGGAGTATTCAGGCGGGCCAGCATTTCATCAGAAGGGCGTGCTCCCCCGCAATAAGAATGGGTCTGGGTTATTGTTCCGCTAACCGTATATTGTTTGGAATTTTTCTGTGAGTAAATGTTTTCGGAGAAAACAAGGAATATAAGCAGACTGAAAAAAATGTGGCGAAAAGGAAGATGCATATGTTTTTGTTTCGATAAAGATAATTTATTTAATCATTTAGAAATAGCAATATTGGAAAGTGTTTGTCGCCATTTAATTTTCCTGCACTATTCTTTCATGCGATAGTGATTTTTCGGATTAAAATGATATTTTTGATTGAATAAAACCACCGCAGATGTCTCAACGGAATGAAACGGATGTGTTGTGCGAAGTAATCGACAATACACGGGAACTTACTTTGTATTATCTTACAAAGCTAAAGGGGGTGGATATTTTCAAAACGTTCACTTCCGGAAGCCAGACTTTCAACAGCGCATTCTGGATTATCTGTCATATGGCCTGGGCTCAGGACTTTTTTCTTTTAAAAGCAACCGCAGGCCCGGATCTCAAAATCGACTGGCTCAATAAATTCAGCATTGGTTCCACTTTGCCGCCACGTGAAGAATGCCCTCCGATAGCAAAGGTTCTTGAAGGTATGCGCGAAATCCATGTTCAGTCCGTCAAACATCTCCTCACACTGAATGGTGATCAGTTGAATGAAGCAAATATGATCAATCTGAAATTCGGCGATGATAACAGTAAGCGCATTTGCATTCATCATTGTATACGTCATGAAGGAGTCCACATTGGCCACCTGAGCTGGCTGACCAAAATGCACGGAATAAAAACAATCTGAAATAACCACAGAAAAGGGGGAAGGATGAAAAGCATGAGAAAGGATCTGATTGAGCTTAAGGAAATGATCCTGAACGCAGGTAAGGAAGATTTGTTTTTAGCCACACAGAAGAAAGTCATGTTGAATGTTATCCTCCGTTTGGATAAAAAAATGTTATCGCATGAAATAGAGCATAAAAAGAGCGAAGAAAGGGTAAATAATATCCTGGATGCTGTTTTGAATATTTCCCGCTTTGATTATTCTGTGAAGGCCTGCATTGAGGGTAAAGGCGACCATTTTGATGCGCTTGCAAAAGGCATCAATATGTTGGGTGATGAGTTGCAATCCTCTACAATATCTTTGCATGAAAAAGAAACTCTTTTGAAAGAGATCCATCATCGTGTAAAGAATAATCTTCAGGTCATTTCCAGTTTGTTAAGTCTTCAGTCAGCCACCATCAACGATCCTTATTCGCTGGAAAAATTTACGGAAAGCAGAAACAGGATCCGTTCGATGGCAATGGTCCATGAAAAACTTTATCATGGCAGTGACCTGTCGCGCATCGATATTCGCGACTATATCGTATCTCTGGTAAACTACCTGAATTCATCCTATAACCAATCAAGTAATCCTGTTGCGATTGATGTTGATATTGGGATTTCGACACGCTTATTCGCCATTGACGAAGCCATTCCTTGTGGATTAATTATCAACGAACTGGTTACGAATGCATATAAGTATGCATTTCAGAACAAGGGGAAGGGTAATTTATATGTAGGCTTCCACGAAAAAAAGGAAGATGGCCGGAAAACAGTTTATACGCTCGAAGTAAAAGATAATGGCCGGGGGCTTCCACCAAATGTGGATGTGCAGACGACCCCTACACTGGGCTTGCAGCTTGTGTCATTGCTGACTGAACAGTTGTCCGGTAAACTCCGTGTATCCCGATCGAAAGGAACCCGGTTTCAGGTATCTTTCAGTCCGGTGACTCAAATGTCCAGTAAACTGTAAACATCCTCCTTTTTTAATTCCTTCACGGTTCCGGGCACAAGGCCTTCTACATTCAGCTTTCCCATACTTTCCCGAATCAGCCTCAAGGTTGGAAAACCTGTTTTTGCAGTCATTTTTCTGACCTGATGATTTTTACCTTCGGTAAGGGTTAGCCGGATCCATGAAGTAGGAATGTTTTTACGAAACCTGACAGGCGGAACCCTTTCTCTTAACCAGGAAGGCGGTTTGATTTTATCTGCCTGCGCGGGAAGGGTTTTGTGTATGCGATCGTTTAGTTTAATCTCCATTCCTTTTTTTAGTTCCGAGCAGGCGTCTTCGGTGATTTCACCATCAACCTGGACCAGATAGGTTCGTTCATGGCCATACGATGGTTCCAGCAAAAGGTGGTTAAGCTGTTTGTCATTCGTCAGAAGAAGCAGGCCTTCGCTTTCGGCGTCCAGGCGGCCCACAGGATACACGTCTTTCGGGAAATGATAATTGAGATCAGCGAGAGTTGGCTTTCCGCCCGCTTCAGGGCTGAATTGAGAAAGCATCAGATAAGGCTTGTACAATATATAATAGCGAATGTGTTCCATTCCTCAAAGATGCAAAAATCATTGGTACAAAGATAAACCAGAAGAGCAGGAGAGAGACTTAGGCTTTTTTTAATATGCTCAATAGATTTTCGAGTTCTTTCACTTTGGTGGGATATCCCAGTTTTTCATAAGCCAGTATCAGATTCCGGAATACGCGTTTGATAATGTCAACATTCGGACAGGGCTCGTAATATGTTTGTTCCATAGGAAGTTTGAGCTGCTTCAGGAAAGCATCAATTTCCTTACTGCTGAAAACAGCTCCTTTACTGAAGGGATTGATGTAAAAAAGTACTTTGTTGGGAGTTTCCCCATACACCGGAAATTGATTTTCTTCGTCAATATAGGCCAGAACGAAGTGTTCCGGCAGATTGACACCGAAAATGGGAATACTCAGATCCTGGGCAATAATCAGATAGAGTATGGAGAGCGAAAGCGGGTTGCCCTTTTTTGATTCGAGTACATTGTTAATGTAGGAATTCTGTGGGGCATGATAATTCGTTGTGTT
>DASYGQ010000110.1:0-2965 GCA_035999585.1 Bacteroidia bacterium
CCTTTGATACCGCCGTTTTTCTTGTCCATCTGCAGCCAGCCCCAATGACTTTGCTCTGTGTCTGTTGAACAGGCCACCACTGCAGTATTGCGTTTTTCAAATTCTCCGAGTTTCTCCTGGAATGCATGCAGCTCAGTAGGACATACAAATGTAAAGTCCTTCGGATAGAAGAAAAATACGACATGTTTTTTGCCAATGTATTGCTCCAGCGAAAAATCATTCACGATCTCGCCTCCGTGCACCACGGCGCTTGCTTTGAATACGGGTGCTTTTTTTCCTGTTAATACCATTGTATGTTTTTTTATATTTTAAATAATTATTTTTTGCCCATCAAAGGTATTAAAAACAGGGGTGCCGGCGGGCAAAAAAATCAAATTCTTTTAAACGTGTCCAGGCTGTTGGCTGAATCGCCTCAATTTTAATAACTTCGCTTCAGCAAACCTATAAAACGCAAATTTTATGAAAATTACCGCCGGTCAACCCGCTCCCGACTTTACGATCCCCGATCACGATAAGAACCTGGTTACGCTTTCGGCCCAGAAAGGGAAGAATGTAGTTCTTTTATTCTTTCCGGCTGCCTTCACCGGCACATGCACAAAAGAGCTCTGCCAGACCCGTGATGATATCGCCTTTTACAACGGTGTCAACGCTCAGGTATATGGCATCAGCGTAGATCTTCCTTTTTCGCTCAATAAATTCAGGGCTGAACAGCAAATCAATTTCCCGCTGCTGTCAGATTTTAACAAGGAAGTCTCCACCCGTTACGATTCGATTTACAATGACTGGATACTGGGTTTCAAAGGTGTCTCCAAACGTTCGGCATTTGTCATCGACAAAGAAGGCATTGTGCGTTACGCGGAAGTGCTTCAGGACGCCACTAAAATTCCGGATTTTGATGCCATCCATAAAATACTCGAAGGCTTGAAATAATCTCAGATACAGAGCCAGGCAACGCCTGCTCCGAGCAGGATCGTGAGGAACTTGATGAAATTGAATCGGTGATTTTCACTGCTTTCGAAAAGGATTGTTGTTGAGATGTGCAGGAAAATGCCGACTACAATTCCCATGATGTGATTGAAATAAATAGTCGTGTCGCCAAGCGTATTACTCAGAAAACTGCTGACGAATGCCCCCAGTGGTGTCATGCACGCAAACAGCAACAGGAGTGTCGCGGCCCGGAGTCTTGCGACGCCTGAGTCGATTAACAAGCTCATCAGAGCGATGGCGATGGGTATATTGTGAAGAATGATTCCTGTAAGAAGCGCTTTGTTGTATCCGTTCCCTGTTCCGGCAAGCGGCATGCCTTCCAAAAAAGAATGCACACAAAGGCTCACCAGTATCGCTCCCGGAAAGAGTGATGCTCCGTGCTTATGGGGATGGGTGTGACCGTGTTCAATTCCTTCTGAAAAAAATTCCAGCAGGATCTGGAAAAAGAAACCACCCAGAATGTAAATACCAACGGAGCGGTTCCCTCCTTCATACAGGTCCGGGATCAGATGGAGAACGCTGATGGCAAATAAAAAGGCTCCGCTGAACGATAGCAACAGTTTCAATTGCTTTTTTTCGATCCGTACGGCTAGCACAAGCAACCCACTTAACAGGGCTCCCAGAAAAACGCTGATGTAAATAAATAAACTCATTTCAGGTTCATGATTTTGTGGCAATCAGGATGAGGCGGTCGGACGTATGTTCATCGTATTCAGTCATGTTATAGTCGCCTAAGCAATGCCTGATCTGAAAGCCTGCCTTCCTGAAAAGCGTTTCGAAATCAGCTTTTGAAAAAGCCCGCACCCGCTCCTGAAAACAGTAGTTCCGTCCTTCGTCACTGAACGTAATGTCTTTCACGAAATAACCCTGATCGAGGTGTTTCCGGATGGAGAATGCAATGCCGTCGGCTTCCTTTTTATGTTCACCCATGTGCATTTTACACGCCTTCTCCGAATTCAGGTAATCGAGTACAAAGAGTCCTCCTTTTTTCAAAGAGGCATGCACAGCCTGTACCACTTCTTCGTCCTCTTTTGCCGAATGAAAATATCCGAAGCTGGTGAAAAGATTGAATACGCAATCGAAATAATTGATTCGGATAATCTGCCGCATATCGCTTACAAAAAAGGAAAGCGATTCGTTTTCGAACTGACGGGCGTAAGAAATACTTTCCTGTGAGAGGTCTGTTCCGGTCACTTCAAAGCCCTTGCTGTTTAGAAAAAGAGAATGCCGTCCCTTGCCGCAGCACAGGTCGTGTACCCTTGCGCCGGCCGGAAGCTGCAGAAACGAAAGCAGGTTATTCATGAAACGCTCCGCTTCGGCAGCATCCCTGTTGCCATAGAGGATGTGGTAATATTTGCTGTCAAACCAGTTTTCAAACCATTCACTTTTCATCGGTACAGGTTTTCAGTGTTTTAGAAGGCATAATTAAGCAAAACTATCTTTTAATCCCGGAATACAGGGCAAAGATAAGGCTTTGCGGGAGGAATATTAATCTATAAAAAGGAGGGATTCAGCTAAATGAAGAGGGAATTCAGCTGGAATTCTGGTTTTGAACAACAAAATTTTAAGTCGCTGCTTGTTTCAGCGATTTTTTTAAAACAGAAAGAATATTACCTTTATTAAAACCTAATCCCTTTCTATGATACAAACTGCACTCAAAATTGATATTCGTAAGATTTCCAAGTCCAGAATATCGGAGATGGATCACAAGAATCTGCAATTCGGAAAGTTCTTTTCCGACCACATGTTTGTTGCCGACTTTGAGAACGGGGAGTGGAGAAACGCGCAGATATTGCCTTACGGAAAAATGGAGATCAGCCCTTCAAATTCTGCTTTTCATTACGGACAGGCAATCTTCGAAGGAATGAAAGCGTATAAAACAGATACAGGAAGTGTGAATCTGTTTCGCCCGGAAGCCAACTGGAGAAGATTGAATATTTCCGCTGAGCGTATGGCCATGCCAAATGTACCGGAAGAA
>DASYGQ010000206.1:0-14078 GCA_035999585.1 Bacteroidia bacterium
CCCAGTCCCAGCTCGAGCTTTCCCTGTCCGATGATAAAGCTGTTGGAGGAGTTGAGCCGGTAATGCTGTACGTGCTGGTGAAGGACAGGAATGTTGTAGCTGTTGAGTTCGGAATTTGAAACGATGGGGCGGATGGTGTCAGCTTCTGTGATTTGTTTGGTGAATTTGCGGGAAACGGAATCGCGGCTTCCGTCGGGGATTTCCTGAAGGGCATCATACAGTGTGAAGTTCAGATGCGAATAGCCCCATTGCTTGTTGATTCCCAGAAAGGCACTGGCATCTGTTTCCTGATAACCTGTGCCATAGACACGACCGTCGTATTTGTTTTCGTAATTCGTTGCCATCTTGTGTGAGGCACGTGCTCTCCAGACAAAGCCCTGCTCGTTGCCTTCCATCATCAGGGAATTACCGATGAGGCGGTTGTTGCTCTGGTAGTTGTTGAAGAATTCACCACGAACGGATCCGAGCGGAGCCGGGTTGGGAGGCATGAGGTTAACGACGCCGGCCATGGCATCCGAGCCATAGGTCAGGCTGGCAGGCCCTTTGATGATTTCGATGCGATCGATGCTATACTCATCCACCTCTATGCCATGTTCATCTCCCCACTGCTGCCCTTCATGACGCATGCCGTCAAACAAAGTAAGCACGCGGTTGTATCCCAGTCCACGGATAAAGGGCTTCGATACATTGGGCCCTGTTGTTACGGCATTAACGCCGGGTATGCGGCTGATGCCATCAATGACATTGGTGCCGAGATTTTGCTCCAGGTATTTCTGATCCACTACTATGATTGGCACCGGGCTGCGTTTGATCTCTGTATTTTTAGACATGCCTGTAATCACCACTTCATTCACCTCAGTGACGGAAGGTTCCATTTCAAAGTTGTGAGTGGAGGTGGTATTCAGGTCGATGTTTTCAAGAATAGTTTTGTATCCGATAAATTTTACCTGAACAAGTACTTTGATCTGAGGCAGGTCATTGATGGTATAGGTCCCGTCGAGCGCTGTCACCGCACCGCTCCGGAGTTCCGGAATATAAAGCGTGGCACCTGTAATGGGCTGACCATTCGTTTTGTCGGTGACTTTTCCGCTCAGTGTTGTTTTGCCGGGAGAATTTCCGGCATATAATTCCTGGTGCGATGTGAATGGCAACAGGATAAATAAAAGATAGCGAAGTATTGTGTTTTTCATGGCCGGGGTGAATCTTGAAATGAGTTATAGCAGGAATTATTCCTGTTATTTCAGCAGATGGAATTCCGGCATGGAACGATGAAAGGAATAATATTCCGATTTTTTTATGCAGGCCGGAATTCAGGAAAGCGGCGGCCCGCGAAGGGAAATATAAACAGGGGAACCGCTTCCGGCATCGCGCAGCGGAAGGGTGGCGTATGTATAAAGAATGCTTTGCGGAGAAGAAAATGCGGGTGCAGCATCCAGGTAAAAGACATCGGTTTCAAAATTCAGGAGCTCACAATGGATATGCTGACTGCTGACAACCAAGGGCGTTTTCGCTGAAGGCGGAACATTGTGATCGGTAGTATCTTCATGGCCGTACAACACGTGAATAAACTCTTTCGGGACAATGGCGAAAGAGAATACGCAGATGAGAAAACAGGCAATGTATTTATTCAGTTGTGCCATTGTGCTGTTGCAAAGATAATGAATCAGACCGGGTTTCGTTTGGCCTGATTCTGTTAAAAAAAGCCAAGAACAACGGGTTCAGCCATTTTATTCAGTGACAGCAACAGTCGTGGATTCCTGCTTTTTACGGTCGGAATATTTGATTTGAAAATGCAGGCCGCCCGTTACCGGAAGTCCCAGTGCAGAGTCGAAACCGGTTCCATAGAGGTAGTAATCACCGCAATGAAGTCCGGTAAATGTGACCGTGTTGGAGTTGCCTGTTGCTTTGAGCTGAGTGCTGTAGGCGGAAGGATCGGCTCCCGGAAAATCTTTCGCGTTGTATTTGATATAAACCGTTGCTCCGGGAATAGGTTTGGAATGGTGAAAAACGGTACATACCAGCTCAGCACTTCCTCCTGAGCCTCCTTTGCAGCATGACTGAATCACGACCAGAGTGAAGGCGAAGAGCAGAATAAGGCCTGTTTTTTTCATGGTTGGAAAGGTTAAGAAGGAAAAGATAAAATGAATGATTCAAAAGAAGACAACAAAGATAAGGTTAAGTATGGCATTTGGAGAGTACGTTTAGATTCCGGTTTGTTGCCGGAAATATAAAGCAATGAAATACTATCTGCGTATGACAAGTTTTTGATGCACCGCAGCTCCGGAGGCGGAATGAACACTACATATATAAAGCCCGGCGGGGAAAGCGGAAGAGGAAATCAAATTGGAGTTTCCCGACAAATGCGATTCGTTCAGGATTCTGCCGCTGAGATCGGTAATCTGCAAGATGTATTTTTCATCCGCCAGAAAGCCATTGATTTGCAATGTAAACGAATTTTGTGCCGGGTTTGGATACAAGCCGATGTTGAATGCAGGGATGGCATGTTGTGATAGAATGCCTACTGTATTATCGCCCTGAAAAAATTCCACGCCACCGGCATAATTACCCAGAAACAGGTCCATGATCCCATCGTTGTTGATGTCACAGCCAAAGGGAACAGAACAATACCCTTCGGCTGTACGCGATACATCCGCGTCGAGGAGGTTAAAATTTCCGCTGAGGTTCCCTTCGATGTGATCGTATTTGTAAACCTGCCCGGTTTCCATTCCGAGCAATAATTTATAAGCACCGGCTTCGCTGTAAAAGAAAGGAGTGGAATAGCCTGCGGCATGTGAGGGTTTTCGGACATTGATGCCACCAAGGGCGGTGTTGGTTGCGGTACTTGAAAAAGAAGGAACGGTAGGTGTGCCTTTGTTCTGGAAATAATAAATGGTTCCAGTGCGGTTGCCTGAAACGATATCGAGTTTACCATCCCTGTTCAGATCAATCAATTGGGGAGTGGCGCAACCGCCGACATGCAAGCCGCTGAAGAAATTAGGGCGGTAGGTAAACTGGTCGGGCGGGCCGGGTGTCTTTTCAAAATAATAAAACTGCCCGTTGTAATCGCCAATGATCATGTCGGCATCTCCGTCGTTATCAAGGTCTCCGAATGTGAAAGCAAACTCGGTAAAACCAAGATTTTTTACGGAAAGGCTGTCGAAATCGCGTGTAACGAGGTTGAATTTAGGATGTCCGGCTGTCCCCACATTTTTGAAAAGCGCTATTTTGGAAACCAGTCCGCCGCTTGTGAAATAGCCGAAATTCCCGATGAACAGATCCGGAAGTCCGTCGCCGTCATAATCGTGTAAGACTGGGTAAGCGCCTTCACCCACATCAATCATATTGTCCTGCAGGAAATTGTTTTGTTCCAGATGAAGAACCATGGAATCGGCGGTTCCTATATTGTTGTACCAGGCTACGCTGTTGAAGTTCTCGGAAGCACCGGTCTGATTTGGGCTTACCAGAAGGTCTTTTTTATGATCGTTGTTAACATCCACAAGGAATCCGCAGGCAAAGACACTCATGTTCACAGATATGTTGTAAGAAGGGAAAGAATAGTCGACTCCTGAGAATTGTGCATTGGCACTGTCACCAATGTTTTTTTGCTGGGTGATGTTGTTGCAGCTGATATGGCCAATCAGAAGGTCCTTTGTTTTATTTCCCTGTTCCTGAATGCAAAGAAGGCAGGTGCCGGAGTGCTGGATACGGCCTGTTGTGTCGGCAGGCGGAGGCGCAATGTTCACCGGACAGCTGGGGTAATTCTGACGAATATATCCCGTACAACCCGCATCATCGTAATAATGCCCGAAGCATTGGTCCTGTTTCACAAACATCAGGCTGTCACAAGTGCCGTATGTTTCCATGGTCATGTTTTTGTGGAATTCGGCCATGGCCCCGGAAATTGCATAAGTGACGATGTCCAGGTCGCCATCGCCGTCGACATCGGTGACGACTGGAATATCCACGGAGCTGACATATAAATTAAGCAAGCCCGATTGTCCGTAATTTGAATAAACGATTGGAGTCACCAGTTGAAACGAAAGCACGCCCGGTGTGCTGGTATTCTTATATAATGTAATACAGCCGTTATTTTCGGTGAATATATCGGCTTTGCCGTCGCAGTTATAGTCGGCCAGCAGGGCCCAGTCGTGCAGGAAAGGGAAGCAGCCTACATACTGGGGGGCATTCACATAGGATACTTTATTGGGTGTTCCTTTATTTAAGAAGGTGCTGACACGTCCGGCCGGGTATGTTCCCTGACGGTCGAACACAAAAAGATCCTGAATGCCGTCGCCATCGAGATCGATCTCGGAGAACTGACATGAGTTGAGTCCGCCGGTCCATGCATTCTTTAATGTATCGAGGCCGCTTGTGACGATAATGGAATCGTTTCTGACAAATCGCAGCTGTGAAAACGTCAGCAGAGGAAGAAGTGTAAAGAAAACAATAACAATAATTTTTTTAACCTGCATGGTGAGCCATTCGTTTGCTTCCGCAAATTTACTCCAATTCGGTCTTAAAATGAGCCGGGATGGAGGTGAAAGCGGGCAGATTTTGATTTCGGGGCAGGAAAGGGGGCGACATGCCGGCAGGGGCGGAGAGGAGACGTTATGCTTGCAGTATGCTGAAAATCAGATAGAAGATGAGATAATGAGGGAACAAACTAAAATTGGTAAATAATGATTGAAATTCTATATTTGCACCCTTCAATTTTTCAGGCAGGTTCCTGAAAAACACGGAGATGCTGTTTTATTTTAAAATAAATTTAATTACGATATGCAAAATTTAAAGGGTGCAATCAGGGCATTTACAATTTTAATGGCTCTGTCATGTTTGTTTTATCTTTCTTTCACGTTTGTTGCAAACGGCATCGACAAAGATGCGAAGGCCTATTCAGAAGAGTATGTCAACCGGAAAGCGGTGCAGGACAGTGCAAAGAAAATAAGCGGCAACGATCCTGCCCGGATGAAGGCATATCTGGATTCGGTTCGTTCGAAACGCGAAGAGTTTTTCCTCTCCGATTCTATCGCCAATGAGAATGTATATAACCTGGGCCTGATCAAATACACAGGATCACAGGTTCGTCAGCATGCCATCAACCTGGGGCTTGACCTGAAAGGCGGTATGAACGTTGTCATGGAAATTTCGGTTCCTGAAATTGTAAAGGCGATGAGCAATTACAATCCGGATCCTGATTTCAACAGAGCCGTTGCAGATGCCATTGAGATGTCAAAAACCCAGCAAGGTTCCTTTGTGGAGCTTTTCGGAAAAGCTTTTGAGAAAAAAAATCCAACCACAAGACTGGCTGCTTTTTTCCAGACAGTGGAACTGAAAAATAAAATCACCTTCAACTCCACCAATGCGGAAGTACTGAAAGTATTATCAACGGAAGCCAACGAATCGGTGAAACGTGCCAAGCTTATCCTGGAGCAGCGTATTAATAAATTCGGTGTGGCCCAGCCAAGCGTTCAGCTCATGCCTAATACCGGCCGTATCCTGATCGAACTTCCGGGTGTGAAAGACAAGAACCGTGTGCGTAAACTGCTTCAGGGAACTGCCAATCTGGAGTTCTGGGAAACATTTGAAAGCGGTGAAGCAATCACCATACTGAACACGGTAAATGACAAGCTTGCCAAAATGATGGCTCCGGAGCTTGACTCCGCAGCGGTGAAGGCTAAGGCAGACAGCCTTGCAGCCAAATCCGATACAGTAAAAGCAGGGAAAAAAGAAATCGCAAAAGGCAAGAAAGGCGATAAGAAAGCAGTAGCCGAAGTAAAAAAAGATGCCAGCGATTCTGCTAAAGCCAAAGAAGACCTGACTTCACTTCTGAAAAAGAAAGACGGCAAAGACACCAGCAAATCCAAACTGAAAGGCTCAGAAAGCCTGGCCGATCAGCAAAAGAAGAATCCTTTATTCTCCCTGTTGCAGCCTGCTGTAGGACGTGACAAAGACAACCGCACGGTTGCAATGCCCGGTCCGGTGGCAGGTTATTGCCTGGCCAAGGACACAGGTAAGGTGAATGCCATGCTGAAGCTGAAACGGGTACTCGATATCCTTCCGAAGAACATGCGTTTCTATTGGGGCGTGAAGGCAGAAAAAGGATCACAGGCTTTTGCACTGTATGCGATCCGTGTGAGCAGCCGCGATGGCCGCCCTGCACTGGAAGGCGATGTGGTGACGGATGCCCGTGTTGAATTTAATCAGCAAAGCGGAGGTAACCCTGAAATTTCCATGGCTATGAACGCTGATGGAGCCCATGCCTGGAAAATACTGACACATGAGAACATCGGTAAATGCATTGCCATTGTACTTGATAATTGCGTTTATTCTGCTCCCCGTGTAAACGGAGAGATTCCAAACGGCCGCTCTTCCATCACCGGAAACTTTACCATCAATGAGGCGAATGACCTTGTGAACGTACTGAGCATTGGTAAGCTGCCTGCTCCGGCACGTATCGTTCAGGAAACGGTTGTAGGTCCTACATTGGGACAGGAAGCCATCACCGATGGTCTGCTTTCCTTTATTGTGGCCCTGATCGTGGTTCTTATATACATGGCATTCTATTACAACAAAGCCGGTGTTGTTGCCGGTGTGGCCCTGCTGGTGAACGTATTCTTCATCATGGGGGTTTTGACCTCCCTGGGTGCTATCCTGACACTGCCTGGTATTGCCGGTATCGTGCTTACGATTGCACTTTCCGTGGATGCGAACATCCTCATCTTCGAGCGTGTGCGGGAAGAACTGCGTGAAGGCAAAGGCATTTCGCTGGCCATCACCGAAGGTTATCGCCATGCGATGTCATCGATCCTGGACTCCAACTTAACGACACTGATCCTGGGTATCATCCTGTTCATTTTCGGTAGCGGCCCCGTTCAGGGTTTTGCAACCACACTTATTATAGGTATCCTGAGCTCACTGTTCTGCGCGATCTTCATCACCCGTCAGATTTTTGAACGGATGCTGAAAAAACCGGATGCAAACATTAAGTTCTCCGTTCCTGCCACTGAAAACCTGCTGCGCAATGCGAAGTTCGATTTCGTTGGGAAACGTAAATACTTCTATATCTTCTCCAGCGCGATTATCCTGATCGGGTTTGGCGCTTTCCTGAAAAAAGGCTTTAACCTGGGTGTTGATTTCGCAGGTGGCCGTACTTACCAGGTTCGTTTCGAAAAACCGGTGAGTGTGGATGAGGTCAGAAATGCATTGAAAGTGTATCTGGGAACCAGCGGTCTGGAAGTGAAAACATTCGGTTCGTCCAACCAGGTGAAGGTGACTACAACTTATATGATCAACGAAACAGGAACAAGCCTGACCGTTGATGACAAGGTGGAAAAAGCCCTGAACGATGGATTGAAAAAGGTTCAGCCGAACTATACGATCATGAGCTCGATCAAGGTAGGTCCTGCCATTGCGAAGGATATCGTATATGCGTCTTTATGGGCGATCTTCTTCTCCTGCGTACTGATGTTCCTGTTCATCCTTGTGCGATTCAAGAAATGGCAGTATGGTCTGGGTGCGGTAGCGGCTCTTTTCCACGACGTATTGGTGGTTATGTCCTGTTACGTGATTTTTGACGGAATCCTTCCTTTCTCTCTGGAAATCGGACAGGATTTTGTGGCAGCCCTGCTTACTGTAATGGGTTATTCCATGACGGATACCGTGGTTGTGTTTGACAGGATCCGTGAGTTCCTGACACAGAAACAAAGCATGACGCGTACGGAGCAGCACAGCATGATCAATTACGCTCTGAACAGTACACTTACCCGTACCATCAATACCTCAGCCATTACATTCTTTGTACTGCTGGCGATCTTCGTATTCGGCGGGGATGTGATCCGCGGCTTTGCATTCGCGCTGCTTATCGGTGTTGTGATCGGTACTTACTCTTCACTTTGCATTGCCACTCCGATTGTAGTTGATTTTGATAAGAAAGACGAAGGTTTGGTAAAAAAATAAGTTTTGTTCTTTAACAAAAAAGACCCGTCCCTCAGGCGGGTCTTTTTTGTTTCGTACCTTTGTAACGGAATAAATCAATAAAAGCTGCCATGTTTTATCACAGTCCGCTTCTGTTTCTGGAAAGTTTGGGTACCGGTGAGGTGCTGCTGATTGTATTTGTGATCATTGTGTTTTTCGGTGGAAAAAAGATACCTGAGATGGCTCGTGTGCTGGGTAAAGGCATGCGCGAATTCAAGGCTGCGGCCAATAATATACAGGATGAGATTCAGAAGAGCGTAACCGAAATCGAGCGCCATGTCAATGTGGAATCTGCCCTTCGTGAAGATCCCGGAGCTGCTGTTTCGGTTGCCAAAGGTTCTTCCGAGGCTCCTGTCACCGATCCTGCTGTTCCTCCAGTGCTGGAGACACCCACTCCCCAATTGATTCGTGCTGATGAGCCAACGCCTGAAAAGAAAGACCCTTTAAAATCAGAGTGAGAGAGGAGAGTGAGGGCGATGAAAGATGTTTGGAGAGGGGATTCTGAAAAAATTGCACATAGCCTTTAAAATTTCAGCTGAAAAATGAATTGGGCTACCGACCGACCGGTCCTGTAGATACAAAAAAAAGATTTCCTGTAGCCGGCTTGACATTCTCAGTGAATAATTTAGATTTTTTGTCGTCGGCTTGACATTCTCAGTGAATAATCTAGATTTTTCGTCGTCGGCTTGACATTCTCAGTGAATAATCTAAATTATTCGTCGTCGGCTTCACATTCTCAGTGAACAATCTAAATTATTCATCGTCGGCTTCGCATTTACAGTGAATAATCTAGATTTTTTGTCGTCGGCTTCACATTCACAGTGAATAATCTAAATTATTCTCCTCGGCTTCGCATTCTCATGTTAAAAGCTCCAATTTCTAGTCCCGGCTTCTCATTCTTCCTCTGAAAGCTATATTTTTCTCTGCCCACCCGCCATAATTCGCCTTCACGCTATTGCTCGTATAATGCATAATTTTTTGGCATACCCCCAGTAAAATGCATGGTCATTCAAAAATAAATGTGTTTTTTGAAATAGTCAGTCAAAATAATGGGGGGGTGTTTGTAAAAAAAAACATATTTATTTAATTGAGGTGCTTAAAAATAGCCTAGATTTGCCTCCGGATCTGAAAAAAGAACAGATTTCCCTGAAAGAAGCACAAAACCCCTAAAACAGATACAAGCAATGGCCATTCACAGATTCAAAGCCCTCGAAGAGGTTATGACCCGCAAACCTCTGGAAGTTAAGTTACCTTCCGACAAAGTCTCTGATTTTTTCGGACAAAACGTATTTGGCCGTGATGCCATGCGCAAATACCTCAGCGAAGAGGCATTCGGGAGTGTGATGAACGCCATCGAAAGTGGTACCAAGATCGACCGCAAAATGGCTGAACAGGTTTCCAACAGCATGAAGGCATGGGCCATGAGCAAAGGGGCTACACACTATACCCATTGGTTTCAGCCTTTGACCGGGACAACAGCCGAAAAACATGATGCATTCTTTACGCCCATTGAAAACGGCAGAGCCATGGAAACCTTTGGCGGCGGGCAATTGGTGCAACAGGAACCCGATGCCTCCTCCTTCCCAAGCGGCGGTATCCGGAATACATTTGAAGCCCGGGGCTACACGGCCTGGGACCCAACTTCCCCTGCATTCCTCATTGGTTCCACCTTGTGCATTCCTACCATTTTTGTTTCCTATACCGGCGAATCGCTCGATTTTAAAACACCTCTTTTAAAGGCACTCAATGCACTCGATAAAGCAGCCACCGATGTGTGCCAGTATTTTGATAAGAATGTGAACAAGGTAACTGCCACTCTGGGATGGGAACAGGAGTACTTCCTGGTAGACACGGCGCTTTACAATGCACGTCCTGATCTGCAGATGACCGGCCGCACTCTGTTTGGACATTCTCCGGCCAAAGGCCAGCAGCTGGAAGACCATTATTTCGGTTCCATTCCCGAAAGAGCAGCCGCTTTCATGCGTGACTTTGAGCAGGAATCCTGGTTACTTGGTATTCCCGTTAAAACAAGGCACAACGAGGTCGCTCCCAATCAGTTTGAGTGTGCCCCGGTCTTTGAAGAGTGCAACCTCGCCGTTGATCACAACCAATTGCTGATGGATGTAATGGAAAAAGTAGCAAGGACGCATAACTTCCGTGTACTGTTGCATGAAAAGCCTTACGCAGGTGTGAACGGCAGCGGAAAACACAACAACTGGAGCATGGGCACCAATACCGGAAAAAATCTGCTTTCTCCCGGTAAAACACCCAAAACAAACCTTCAGTTCCTTGCCTTTTTTATCAATACCATCAAGGCCGTACATGACAATGCGGACTTACTTCGCGCTGCCATTGCTTCTGCAAGCAATGATCACCGTCTTGGAGCCAACGAAGCGCCTCCGGCCATCATGAGCATTTTTATCGGGACTCAGCTCACCCAGGTGATGGAGGATCTCGAAAAGCGCGTGAAATCGGGTAAAATGACACCCGATGAAAAAACAGCCCTGAAACTGGATATTGGAAAAATACCGGATATCCTGCTGGATAATACCGACCGCAACCGGACCTCTCCGTTTGCTTTCACCGGCAATAAATTTGAATTCCGCGCGGTGGGTTCGTCAGCCAATTGTGCCGGGCCGATGACTGTGCTGAATGCAATTATGGCCGACCAGCTCACTCAGTTTAAAAAGGATGTGGATGCGCTCATGGCGAAAGATGTGGAGAAGGACGAAGCCATCTTCCAGGTGCTTGTCGACTGTATCAAAAAATCCAAACGTATCTTGTTCGAAGGAAACGGCTATAGCGATGAATGGAAGCAGGAAGCAAAAAAACGGGGGCTCAGTAATTTCAATACAACCCCTTCGGCATTAGATGCTTATGTGCAAAAAGAATCGATCGCACTCTTTGAACGTCATGGCATCATGACCCATCGCGAGCAGGAGGCAAGACATGCCATTTATCTGGAGAATTATACGAAAAAAATTCAGATCGAAAGCCGTGTCATGGCCGACCTGGCCATGAATCAGATCATTCCAACGGCCATCAAATACCAGAAAATACTGGTGGACAATGTTTCAGGTCTAAAAAACATACTGGAAGGCAAGGAGTTTGCAAAAGTGGCCGGTACGCAGCTTGAAATCATATTCGAAATATCAGAGCACCTGGGAACCATCAAAAAACATGTTGATGAGATGGTGGAAGAGCGTAAAAAGGCCAATGTGATTGAAGACCACAAAAAGCAGGCCGTGGCTTATTGTGAGAAGGTAAAAGCCCATTTTGAGGCCATCCGTTACCACGTTGATAAGCTGGAGCTGATCATTGATGATGAAAACTGGCCTCTGCCCAAATACAGCGAATTACTGTTTACCAAATAACACATCTGTCTGCGAAAGCCCTCCCGCGAAAAGAGGGCTTTCTTTTTTAATAAAAACCTTCCATCACAGCCGGGGAAAACCACCTCCTGCTGCCAAAGAAAGCAAAATCAGCCGCACCTATCCAAGCCGAAAAAAGAGAAGGTTGATCCTTTTTTACCCTCATTTTCCTTGAAAGACCAGATGAAGCATTCGGGAAGGAGGATGATTAGGCTGGTTTTAAGGTCTAATTGCCGACAAATTTTTTTTTGTTTGGAATTATTAATTATTTTAGCACCCACTAAGACCAATCGTAAACAAAAATTCAGGATATGAAAATTATACGTGTATTAGCATTTACAATTGCTTTTCTTGCCTTATCTCTGGGAACAGCCCATGCGCAGAAGAATTTTGTGCGCGACGCAGATCTGGCATATAAGAACAAGCAATACTACAATGCTGTGGAGCTTTACAAGAAGGCGATCCCAAAGATCAAGAAGAAGGAGGAGAAAGCTCGTTGCACGTATATGGTTGCTGAATGTTACCGCGCCATTTACGACAATAAACAAAGTGAATCATGGTACAACAAAGCCATCAAAGCAAAATACCCCGACCCCAAAGCCCACCTCTACCGTGCTGAAGCACTCAAAAAAGCAGACCGTTATGATGAAGCAATTGTGGAGTTCAATGCATACAAAGCTGCTGTGCCATCTGATCCTGCCGGAGAGAACGGTGTGAAGTCATCTGAAATTGCACAGAAATGGAAAGATAACCCAACCCGCCACAAGGTTGAAAACATGGCGCAGATCAATGGTAAGGATGCTGACTTCTCTGCATACTGGGAAGACAAAAAACACCTTTCACTTGTATTTACTTCCAAGCGTGAAGGCTCTACCGGCGGATCAGCTGTCGATGGGAAAACCGGATTGCTTTTCTCCGACCTGTTTGAAACCAAAGTAGATAAAAACGGTAAATGGAGTGCACCTTCACCTCTCGCAGGAACGGTGAACAGCCCTGCCAACGAAGGAACCCCCTGGATCAATGCAAAAGGTGATAAGATGTATTTCACCCGTTGCGGAAAGAACAAAAAACAAATTGTGAAGTGCGCCATTTACATGGGCACAAAAAAAGGACAGAGCTGGGATGCTGATAAAGACCCTATCACATTCGGTATCGACAGCGCTGATAAATACAACTTCCGTCACCCGACACTTGACCCTACTGAATCGGTAATGGTGTTTATGTCAGACTGGAACACCGGTGACCCCGAGAACAACACGGACCTTTACATCTCTACTTTCGACAAGAAAACAAAAACCTGGGGTAAGCCTGTTAGCCTTGGAAATGCCATCAACACCAATGGCAAAGAAGCCTTCCCTTATATTCATGACGACGGAACACTTTACTATTCTTCCAACGGTTTGCTCGGAATGGGCGGATTCGACATCTACAAGGCTGAAAAGAAAGCAAAGGACAAATGGGAGTGGCAGAACCCGACAAACCTGAAATACCCGATGAACTCGGCTGAAGATGATTTCGGAATCATTTTTGACGGTAAAAAAGACAGGGGTTATTTCTCTTCAAACCGCGAAGGAACAAAAGGAATGGATGACCTTTGGTCTTTCATCCTGCCACCGCTTGAATTCTCCCTGGATGGTGTCGTAAACGATTGTAAGAACAAGATTCCCCTGCAAGGTGTAGCTGTTCGTATCACTGGTTCTGACGGATCATCTTTAGAAGAAAAAACCGACAAGGCCGGATACTATAAATTCAAGATCAACCCGAATGTATCTTATGTAGTGATGGTTTTTGCTGATAAGGCAAGCAGCACAAAAGCTCCTGCCTATTTCAACCTGCCAGAAGGCGAAAAAGGAAAGATGACAACAGTGGGTGAAGATCAGAGCAAGGTGTTCAAGAAAGATTTCTGTCTGGCTCCGATCGAACCAGGTGAAATCCGTTTCCCTGAAGTTCAGTATGACCTTGGTAAGGCAACACTTCGCCCTGAATCAAAAGATTCTCTGAACTACCTGGTGACACTGTTGACCGACAACCCGACTCTACAGATTGAGCTCGCTGCCCATACTGACTCCCGCGGTAGCGACGAGGCCAACATGAAGCTGTCGATTGCCCGTGCTAAATCATGCTACGATTACCTCGTAAACGAAAAGCACATGAACCCGGCCCGTATCGTTCCAAAAGGTTATGGCGAAACCAAACTGCTTTATTCCGATGCCAAGATCAATGAACTCAAAACAGTTCAGGAAAGAGAAGCTATGCACCAGAAAAACCGTCGTACGGTGATCCGCGTTCTGAGAACGGATTTCATTGATCCGAATGCACCCAAAACAGATCGTGTAATCGTATTGCCCAAAATTATTGGAAACCAGGAAGATTACGGTGATGATAAAGGAGCGGATGCAACCGGAGGAGACGGTAATGATGCCACCACTCCTAAGGATGACAAGGCAACCACTGCACCTGGAACAACACCGCCAGCTGGTCCTAAGACCGCTCCGGCAACTACGCCTGCACCAACACCAAAGAAACCCAAATAAGGTTTGTTAAATATATTTTCTGTTTAAATTTGAAACATCCCCTCCAGGGGATGTTTCAGTTTTGCCGAAAGCCTATGAGCGATATCAAATATAATTTACGAGGGGTTTCGGCCGGTAAAGAAGACGTGCATAATGCCATCGGTGGACTCGACAAAGGACTTTTTCCCAAAGCCTTTTGTAAAATTGTGCCCGATTTCCT
>DASYGQ010000296.1:0-3461 GCA_035999585.1 Bacteroidia bacterium
ATCCTTCTTCAATCTGAGGGCGTACATGGCTCATGTTTTATTCGTATTTCGCTTGTCTCTTGTATTTAGAATATCAAACGGGTAGAACAGGATAAGAATCGAAAATTTCAGGTATTCAGGGTGGAAATTAAGAATATCCTTGATTCCAGTTGGTAAAGCTATTGTATTTTGAACTTAAATAAAAGCCTTATAAGTTCCAGGTAATTTTTTGACTATAAAAAGAATGAAAAAACATGCATATACTTGTGTATGTTGCAGAAAGTATTAATTTTGTACTTCTGTTTAAGCGACCTAAACTCAAATTGATCCAAGCCCTTAAAACTCACCCAATGAGAAAAATTTCCGCCCTAGCCCTTGTTGTATTGTTAGCAGTTGCATTTCTTTCTTCTTGCAGAGCGCCACACAAATGCGAAGCATACAGTCAGGCTGTGGTAAAATCGCCCAAGGGTAATTCATAAGGAAAACTTTGATTTGTTTGCCTGGATCGTGTTTGAGCATTTGATGGATGATTGCATCAGATGTGCCTTAAAAACATCCTAAAACGATTTCTCTCTGTTTACCCTAAATTCCACCCCCGATTCGCATAGTGCTTGGATTGACTTCAACAGGGAAGACCTTGTGGAAGAAATTGATCTGATGTCAAAAATGCCTGCTCATCGCGCAGCTGTCATTTTCAAACATAGTACCCGCTGTTCAATAAGCCGGTTTGTGTTGAAGAATTTAAATCAATCCTGGCATTTTTCGCATCAGGAGCTCCCATTCTATTTTTTGGATCTGCTTGCACATCGTTCCATTTCCAATAAAGTAGCTGAACATTATGATGTGGTGCACCAAAGCCCACAATTACTTCTCATCAAAAACGGAAAATGTGTTTACAATAAAACACATGAGGAGATATCATCCGAAGATGTTGCCGGTTTTTTAGAGAAACTGAAGTGATTTTATTTCCTCTTTGAATCTGTTATTGCAACTTTGTCAGAGATAGTGAAAGCGAATCGTTTGTTTGAGATCGGGATGAAGACTTTTTGCGACCGGACAGGTAATCGCAGCCTGTTCCAGAACCTGTCTCTCTTTCGGGCTGTATTCCTTAGCCGGGAAACTAACATCCACAATAATTTCTCCCACACGGCGTGGAGCAGCTTCCATTATCTTGGTTACTTCAGCTCTCGTCCCTTCAATTTCAATCCCGTCTCTTTTGGCCACAATGCCCATGATAGATAGCATGCAGCAGGCGAGGGAGGTGGCGAGCAGGTCGGTAGGTGAAAAGGCCTCTCCTTTACCATGGTTATCGAGCGGGCCATCGGTTATGATCTTGCTTTTTGAAAGCAGGTGAATGGCTTCTGTGCGGATGTTGCCCTGATAGATGACCTCGGAAGTTTTCATGGGATAATTTCTTGTTAGCTTATATAAATCCTATATTTGTTACAGTAAAAGTACTTCAATGCTCCAGAAATTTTTCATATTGTCTTTATTTATTTTGTGCACTTCATTAAGTGCTCAAACAGGTAAAGAAGACCCCAGTATTTTTCATCCTGCTGAAGCTCCTGCCGTTTCCGGGCGCTATTCACAGGGCATGGGTGATGAAGTGAAAGTATTGTACCGAAATGAAATGTCAGGCGGCTTGCTCGCTCATACCTATGCTGGCTTTGGCTTGAATCTGCGCAGAGGAAGGCATGTAACAGGCTTTCGGAAGCGTGTGAATGAGGCAGAGTTTACGTATATCCGGCATCCCAAGGAAGTGAAGACGGTGAACCCCAGTTTTGATAATTCGAAAGGATTTTTCTATGGAAAGTTGAACAGCCTTCTGGTGCTTCGTCTGGGCACCGGATATCAGAATGTTATTTACAGCAAACCTGAAAAAAGCGGTGTTGAAATACGTTACGTGGCTATGGGAGGCTTTTCGCTGGGAATTGCCAAACCCGTGTACCTTGAAGTATTGCATGCAACCGGTAATCAGAATGAATATACGCTTACCACCGAGCGTTACGATCCCGGTAAGCAGGGTATCAATGATATCTACGGCCGGGCACCATTCTTTACCGGCTTTGGTCAGGCTAAGCTTTATCCAGGCGGGTATGCCAAACTGGGTTTGAATTTTGAATACGGTTCCTATGATGACGATGTGAAAGCTATTGAATGCGGGGTTGTCGTGGATGCTTACCCCAAAGTAATCCCGATTATGGCAAATACCTCCAATCGCCAGGTTTATATTGCATTGTATATCAATGTTTTGTATGGAAGAAAATGGTTTTGATTCCGTCTATTTGTGAGATCTGATGAGTAAAGAAGAAACAATAGCTGATGCACCGGTCAGGCTCAAAAAACCGGATTGGTTAAGAGTAAAACTTCCCACCGGAAAAGAATATCTGCATGTTCGCAAGCTGGTGGACACATATAAACTGCACACTATATGTGAAAGCGGTAATTGTCCCAATATGGGCGAGTGCTGGGGCGCAGGAACTGCCACGTTTATGATCTTGGGTAATATCTGTACCCGTAGCTGTGGCTTTTGTGCAGTGGCTACCGGACGTCCCCTCGCGATTGATATTCATGAGCCCGAACGTGTTGCGGAGTCGGTCAAGCTCATGAAGGTGAAGCATTGCGTGATTACCTCGGTTGACAGGGACGAGCTGAAAGACGGCGGTTCGGTCATCTGGGCAGAGACCGTGAAAGCTATTCGCAGAATCAGCCCTCAAACCACTTTGGAAACACTTATTCCGGATTTTCGCGGACAATGGGAAAATCTGCAACGGATCATCGATGTTCACCCGGAAATTGTATCGCATAACCTGGAAACTGTTCGCCGGCTTACCAAAGAGGTTCGTATTCAGGCCAAGTACGACCGCAGCCTGGAAGTATTGAAAAGGCTGAAAGAGGGAGGAATGAAAACCAAATCCGGCATTATGGTTGGCCTGGGTGAAAGCCGGGAAGAAGTGCTTGAAGCGATGGACGATTTGTCAGGAATCAAGCTGGATATACTTACGATAGGTCAATATCTTCAACCGACTAAAAAGCACCTGCCGGTTAAAGAATTTGTTCATCCCGATACATTCGCATTCTATAAAGAACAAGGTCTCAAAAAAGGATTCCGGTATGTGGAAAGCGGCCCACTGGTTCGATCCTCCTATCATGCAGAAAAGCATCTTTTCTGATTATTTTACAAGGAGATCGGAATCTTTAAAAAAATGCGTATATTTGAATGTAATTCATCCCCCCAATAAAAAAATCATTTCACCCTTATCTTGCTGATTAATAATTACAAATCCTTTTTGTATTTATCAATTATTTAGTAGTTTTGGAAACTTCATTTTTCTGCACGTAAACACTTATTTTTATACTCTATAAATCATGAACAACGGAAAATTACTCCTTGCTTCGGTCTTGATTTCAGGCTCGGTTTTGATTACTGCTCCTGTACTGAAAAATAATTTCTCTTCAATATATCAGCCCCTGACGGATGA
>DASYGQ010000124.1:0-9621 GCA_035999585.1 Bacteroidia bacterium
TCTTTGAGCATTCTCAATTCCTCGTCTTCGGCCATCTCGGGCACATCTTTCGGAATGACATCGTTGAAATTGAGCTTGGGTACAAACCGGAATTTACGCTTGAAATAGGGGTAGGTCTTACGGCTGAACTCCGGAGGAAGGGTTATTTCGCCTTCCACCGCCTGGGCCGAACGGATCAAAGAGACCAGATATTTTTCAATCTTTAATTTGTAGATCTGCTTGTAGCGAAGCGAGTCGTAAAGGGTTTTCAGCCTCGATGAGGAGGTCTGGATCCTGTCATTGATGGATAGAACACGGCTGTCGATATTCTCAAAAAACTGTTCGATCTCTGCACGTATTTTGAAATAGCGCTCCCAGCTTTCTTTTTCCTTGAGAAAAGTAGGTTCCGCATTTTTAATGCGGTCGAGCGTATCCTGTTTGAAGTTGAGGGTCTGTGTCAGACCTTCGGTTTGTTTCCCGATTTCCCGGAAGACAAGAATGAATTTATCAATTAGCCCGCGGGCATTGTCGATATCGGCTTTCAGGATGGTACGCAGTTCGAATGTCTTCTTGTCAACAAAACGCTGCAGGTTTTCAATGTGGCCCAGGATCCGCTTTTTGGCCGGACCGTAATGGTTGAAATACCAGTAATTCAGGTTCTGGATATTGATAAGATCTTCATCGGTGAGCGGAAGAGTGCGCCGGAATGTATAAATCAGTGGCAGGTCATCGTATTGAGGCTGAATTTCGTTGATCAGGGCACTGACAAGGTCTTTGGCATATACGGTAAGCTGATAGCGGTATTCGGTTCCCCGCTTGGCAGTGGTGTAAAAATACTGACTCAGCTTTTTGGAAATGGTTTCTTTCTGGATGCTTTTCTCGCGTCCGAGCATTTCAGCTACCTGGTCAACGGTTTTTTCGAAGTCGTGCTGCGAAAAAGCCTCGTCAATCTCACCTTTCTCAATCTTGTCGTTCAGTTCCATGAGCAGAATGACCGATTCCGGGTTGGAAGGAAGCAATAATTCGTAGTTTCGGGTTATGCTTTCGATGAGCTCTCTCTCCATGCTGTAGTTTTTACACGTGCTAAAATAGCGATTAATCACCCCTGGCACTGAACTGTTTAAAACTCAGGAATATGTTTTGAAAGGCCTTTTGCCAGAGACTTGTAGGGCGCCGGCATTGTTGGTAATTAAATCCGCAGGAACGCTGTTTGTGTCCTTTTTTTTCATAAGTTATTCCTGCGGCAATGCATTGGTTTCGGGGATAGGGCCTTTTAGCCACGATCTGAGGTTTATTGTTTTATCCCCCAAAGCCTGGCCTGGAAATGTCCGATACAGAATTTGTTGGCCGCCGAATCCTGTATGGAGAAGTGGATACGATCAGCCGGAGATGAAATGGCCGGCATATCGAATGTGTAGTCATAACTCCTCCACTGACAGCAAACATCGGCAGGATAATCGTTCATGCGAACGGAGTATGTATAACCTGTCTTTTCATCGGGTGTTTTTACTTCAACCACAAGCCTGGCGCCAGAAGATGCATTGGCTATCAGCTCGTAACGGCTCAATGAAATTTCCAGGTAGATACGGCTTGTCTTCGACAGGGAAGGAATTCCTGCAACATCCAGCCCGGGTGCATAATTATTCTTTACAGAGTCAAAGCGCGCAGCAGGAATGTTATGGCCATCTCCCGGGAATGTTTTGTTTAATGTGGCAAGCAGAACAGGTGGCTCCTTGCTAAAGGGCCTGTCGTCCTGAATGCCTCCGAGACAGCGCACATAGTCAGGTGATGTTTTCAGGAAAACATACCAGTACTTTCCTTTGTTCATATAATTCGGATCCAGTATCTCATTGTGAAACTGATAGTACTGAACCGCATTCAGTATGAGAAACAGTCCGCAACAGCCCAGAAGAAAGGGCCTCGTTTTCGGTGAGAAATTAAGCAAAAAGGCAAGCAGGATGGCAAAGAGAGGCAGGTATTCAACAAATGCACGCTGACTGTAGCTTCCGGCATACGCCCAGCTCCACCAGCTTGCAATGACCCAGGTAGCAATGATCAGGGTAAGCAAGAGGCTCCGGAACGCGAAACGGTTGATACGATAAAGCTGAATGAATCCTGCCAATGAAAGCAAAGCGAGCGGAGTATACAGAAACAATCCTTTTTTATAGCTGAACAAAACATTCAGAATCTCGGGATGGAAAAAGTAAAAGCCTTCTCCGGGATATGACCAGATCAGCCATTGCCCGGTTTGCAGATACCAGGCCGGTAGTTGCAATGAAACAATCGCTAAAATGAGAAGGAGGGCGTATAGAAGCAGTGTTTTTTTTCGGAACAATTCCTGAAAAACCGTTTTTGACCCGGCCAGGAAAGGCAGGAGGAGGATCACCACTCCGTTGACAGGTCTGATCAGGACAATGATGGCAAAGCATGCCGCACACAGTAACAGGAGGCTGTTTTTGTTCCGGATGAAATAAAACATGCCGGAGTACAGAAAAAGGCAAATCATCGCAAAGGAATAAATGTGCGACATGCCTGGTTCCATCAGAGAGTAATGCAGGAGATTGGTGCCATAAGTGATCAGGAACAGGACGATTGCAATAACAGGATCCCGGATGCCCAGCGATTCGAGTATCTTTTGAAGTAACCAGAGCCCCAGGATCAGGTAAAACAAACCGGCCAGACTGATTGCTACCTGAAAAGGCTTTGTATAGCCATCACTTACTTCGCCCATGGCCTCGTTATAAAGCCAGGCGCCTGTAAAGAAAGGTGACATGAGCAGGGATGTGCCGATATAGTACTTGTTTACGATCCGGTTTCCAACAGGCCTGGCGAAATCCTGAAAGGGATCCTGATCGCTCAGGTTCTGGCGGATGAAAGCGGCGGGCAGTAAATCGTAATAGCCTTTTCCGTCAAACTCTATCACTTTTTTCCAGCCTTCGTTGTGCCACCGCACACCAACAAGGAGTACCGACTGGCAAGCAAAAATGATAAGCAGGACGGCTGTACTGAGTTTGAACTTCATTTCAAAATAGATGGCATGGCTAAAATACGTTTTTTGCCCAAAGCATTTGCATTCGTTCTTTTCATAACCGGACGAATTGATACCTTCACGGCATGGAAAACCTGCAGCTCATCGTTACAGAAGATGGTTCGCATTCGATTTACAATGCCAGGCTGAATGAGAATTATCATTCGAGGCATGGAGCGGTGCAGGAGAGCAGGCACGTATTTATAGAAGCCGGTTTGCTGGCATGCAGCTCAGTGAAGAAGGACATCCGTATTCTGGAAATTGGTTTCGGAACCGGACTGAATTGTTTCCTGACTTTTCTGGAAACTCCTCGTCTGGGTCTAACCATTCATTATACGGCTTTCGAGCCCTGGCCTCTGAGTGATGAAATGGTGGCAGCACTCAATTATCCCGGGCAGTTGCATGAAACCCGTCAGTTGGATGTGTTTCGGCAGATGCACAGCAAACAGGAAGGATTGTTGCAGCTGAATGAAACATTTATGCTTGACAGGCGTAAAGAACCCATTCAAACAGATACAGGGACAAACACCTTTGACCTGATCTATTTTGATGCTTTTGCACCCGATGTGCAACCCGAACTCTGGACGGAGGATGTATTCACGAAACTGGCAGCCACTCTTGTTTCAGGCGGTATGCTGGTTACGTATTGTGCCAAAGGAGAAGTGAAAAGATGCATGAAGAAGGCAGGCTTACTCATCGAGCGTCTTCCAGGGCCTCCGGGCAAAAGAGAAATGACGAGGGCGACAAAACCCTGAGGAAGGAATCAATCTGACAAATGTCTTTCCAGCAGCTCCCTCAGCTTTTCCGGAGTCAGACGGTTCATC
The DNA here is from genome assembly GCA_035999585.1 of Bacteroidia bacterium. Lineage (GTDB taxonomy): Bacteria > Bacteroidota > Bacteroidia > Palsa-965 > Palsa-965 > Palsa-965. Next base: position 3,832 of record DASYGQ010000124.1, read on the forward strand.
AGTTTGCCATCTTTGGCAAAAGCAATTTCTCCGGTTTGTTCTGAAACAACAATAGCCAGCGCATCCGAATTTTCAGTGATCCCCACCGCAGCCCTGTGACGCATGCCGAGATGAGCCGGGAAGTCAGCATCTTCTGTTACAGGAAGCACGCAACGTGCGGCTTTCAATTGATTGTCGGTAATGATCAATGCTCCATCATGCAGGGGACTGTTCTTGTAAAAAATGCTTTCAATCATGCGCACCGAAACCCTTGCTTCGATAGGATCGCCTGTATTGGCATAAAACTTCAGGTCAGAACCCCTGGTTATGATAATGAGAGCGCCTGTGCGGCTCTCACTCATGTTTTTACAGGCTTTGATCACCGCATTGATATCGAGCTCTATTTTGCCGCCCTTCATGTTCCATTCCAGGAAACGTTTGGCAACACTTCCTCGGCTGATGAAATTTGTGGTGCCAATGAAAATGAAAAAGCGCCTGAGTTCCTGCTGGAAGACAATGAGCAGGGCGATAAAACCGACGTCAATGAATTTACCCAGTATGGAACTGAACAAGCGCATGTTGAGCGCACGCACCACCACCCATAAGGCATAGAACAGAGCCACTCCTATCAGGATATTGATAGCCACCGTTCCCCTGACAAGCTGATAGAGCTGGTACAGCAGGATAGCCACCAATATGATGTCGATCAGATCCAGCCAGCGAAATTCACCCGATAATAAACTCAGCATGCTTCAGGGGTGTTTTATAAATGCTTTGACTTTCTCATTCAGGAATGCGAAATCCGCTTTTCCTTCATGGAATTCCTGTGTATGTGTTGCTCCACATGAAAAGAGTGTGGCCGGAATGGAGCCGTTCCATTTTTCACTGATGAGCGGAATGAAATAATTGGCGTCCTTCTCGTCGAGCCACAATACTTCCGGACTGATTTTTTTCTTCTGTATGAATTCCGCCAGTTTGACAGGCCAGGCTTCAGGAAAGTCGAGACTGACCAGCACTATTTTGACAGGTTTACCATGCCATGCCGAATCCAGCCGGTTGAATTCAGGAAGCTCTGCCACGCAAGGGCCACACCAGGTAGCCCAGAAATTGACAACATACAGTGTGTCGGATTGCTTCAGCCGGTTTTGAATAGATACCGCCTTGATCCGTTCCGGTTTCTGTGCCTCCATGGTTTTCAGGGAAGCGGTCAGCAATACAATAGAAAGCAATAGCCGGGTCATGGCGCAAATTTAGAAATAATACCGAGAAGCATATTTTCCGGCCGGAATCTGATCCGGAAGATTCACCAAACCCTCTGCATATTATTATTAATCTGGAATAATTGTTACCTTTAATCCGCCTACGCTAAGGCTTCGGCGGACGCGGAGTTTTTATATTTCCCAGCAGCTCACCGAGGATCTTTAGTCCGGAATTTGCTCTGGGGTGCATACCAATACTCATGGTCATCTGATTTCCAAGAGAATTATGGAGGGCGATACACCCATTTATAAGATTATACCACCTGCTATCAGTTCTGCCGGGGTTTATTATTTTACAACCGATAATGATGTGCAGTATGAAGTGCGCTTTGGAAGAAGGCAGGATAATATATTGCACGCAACGATCGTATTTGGGGTTATCAATGATGAATATGAAGGAGAGGAATATGTGGTCACTAACAAAGGTGAACTATACCGGGTCATGTCAACTGTTGTCGAGATTGTAAAAATATTCATGCATGAGCACCCCAAAATCATGTGTTATGAATTCACCGGTGTTGCCAAGGAGGGGGAAGAAGAGAATGGCATAACCGTGAGAATAAATCTCTACCGCCGATACCTGCCGCGCATATTTAACAAAGACTGGGAGTTTCATTTCAACGGCAACTCCGCTGTTGTCACCCGCATCAAAAAAAACTGATCACATCCTTTTTTCAATCCCTGTCAACTCAATGGCTTCTCCAGCCATGCAAATGCCCATGCCTCCCTTTTGCAGGGTGTATCTGACCCAGACCTTTAATCCATCTTTCAGGAAATCAGGGCCAGGCAGTTTGGAGGGAACTAGTTTTTGTCCGTTTTCCAATTGAACAAGCCATTTGCATCCGTCCACATCGTATTTCAGCATGGTTGCCGCGGCATAGCCCATACCGGAGTAATCTTTCGGGGCAGCTGACGATGCATTTGATGAAAGTTTTTTGCCGTGGCAGGATTGAAAGGAGGTTATGGAAAGAAGAAGACTGAGTGATAAAAGAATAATTCGTTTCATTGGATGGGTATTTATAGAATGAAGCTCAGGCCCTGGGCCGGCCGGAGGATCTCTTTAGTTTGATTTCAAAAAGCCTGGGCCAGTTTTTTCCGGTAACAAACAGCCGTTTGCCGCTTTCATCCCAGGCAATGCCATTCAGTACATCGGTATCATCCACATAATCCTTACGGGGAAGAAGACCTTCCATTTGCATGCTGCCTGTTATTTTTCCATTATGTGGATTGATCTGCACAATCCTGTTGCTTTGATACACATTGGCAAAAACCAGACCGTCGATGTATTCCAGTTCATTGAGCATATCCACCGGCCCCTTATTATCGACCACCTGAACCTTTCCGAGGAAGGAGAAATTTTTGTCAAAGAAGAAGAGTGTTGAGGACCCGTCGCTCATGATGAGTTTGGTGCCATCGGTGGTGAGGCCCCATCCTTCGGTTCCATAATTGAAGCGGCCAATCTCCTGAAAGGAGCTGGTATCATAAACAAAGCCAATGCCCGATTTCCAGGTGAGCTGATAAATATGCGAATTGAAAAGGGTAATGCCTTCTCCGAAGTATTCGGGAGCCAGTTTGGTTTCCTTTAAAACTTTGCCGGTCTGAAGTTCCACCTTGCGAAGCCTGGAATGTTCATACAGCCCCGATCCTTCGTACAAAAATCCCTGCAGGTATTGCAAGCCCTGGGTATAGGAATGGGCATCGTGGGGATAAGTCTTTACCACTTCATAGGTGTACTGTACAGGTACAATATCTGAAACAAGCATGACAGAGACACTTGCAACATCTGTTTTACCTCCGGAAAGTGAGGCTTCCAGTGTGTGTAAACCCGGCCCGGAGGTATCGGAATGCCAGAGGTAATGATAAGGAAGCCTGACAAGTTCCCTGAAAATGATTTGACCGTCGGCTTTCAGAAACAGTGTATCGGATTGCGCCGAAGGCTTTTGAACGCTGATCGAAAGCGGAACGGTATCCCCGCAGGCATAGCTTTTTGATTGGGCAGTTTCAATGGCAATCTGAAGAGGTATTCCCATGACCGGGTCTTTCCCATCGTTTTTCCGGACTCCTCCTCCGCAAGACGCCAGGAAGAGAAGCAGGGCTGACAAACAGCAGATATTCCCCCAATGCTTTTGCTTAAAAACCGATTGCATGAAACAAAGATAATTGTTTGAGCGCGTTGTAAGGCCTGTCACGGAATCACATAATTGATTTGTGTGATGGCGGTGGCAGTTCCAAGGGCAGGAAGTGTAAAGCCAATGTTCTGGGAGCTCATATAGTCGCCACTGTTAATAGTTCCGTTTCCATCGGCATCATAAAAAGCATAGAAGTAATAATTGCCGGGGTGCATGTAGTTAAAGAGAAACGAGTTCGTGGTCTGAGCGGGAAGGATGACATAACGCGACCGTGTCTTCATGGCGGGAGCATTGTAACCGCTTACCGAAAACAGTGGCTGGGTGGTGACCAGCAGGGTGATTTTATTCGTTGAGTTCAGGGTAAGAGAAGGACTTACCGTATAAGAAAGTTTCGACTGGCCCAGGTAAGGCTGTTTGCTTTCCGGGTAAGGGTCTCCGTTCAGCTGATAATAAATGCTTTCGCTCAGGCCTGCAAAGGTGTTCGTGAAATCCTGCACCAGGCTTTTCTGCGGATAATGAAAATTAGCTTTTGCATTCATCCCTGAAGTGGTATCCTGAAGCTGTGCTTTCCAGGACATGTGAAGGGTAGGGGTGGTCTGAGTGTTGTATTTATTGGTGAAAGACCGAAGGAGCAGACTGTCGTTCTTGAAAATCACTTCGGTGATGGTTCGGTTTTTACCTTTCACGAAATCAACAAAGCGGTAATAGGATTGTGAAGCGGTTTCCGATACGCTGTCGGCCTCCATATAGGCCACACGCTGCATGCCGCTGAATGCTCCGCCGTTTCGGAATGCCAGCTTATACTCCGAATTGTGATAGGTGATGAAAAACGACAGGAAGATATTGTTCAGGGTATCAAGCTCATTTTTGGCGGAAACCTGAGCGGGGCTGATGGCCCGGAAGTCGACAATCCAAAGCGGATAGCTTCCCAGTGCAGTGGTTGACGTAACCGGTCCAGCCCAGATTCCGCTGATATGTCCGAGAAGCCCATAGCCTTTCACCGGTGTTGAAGCAGTGAGAGCGGGCATGCCTGGATTGGGTGCAGGAGGATCCTGTGAATGGTCTTTCTTTTTGCAGGATACGGATAGCAATGTGCACAGACACAATCCCAGGAAGAACGAAGCGTATTTTGGCATGGTGGTTTTGACCGGTTATTGTTAAAAAAAGAAAGCATGCGTATGACACGCATGCTTTTATGATCAAGGCTTGATTTATTTTTTTCCGAATTTGCTTTTTCTGTCGGAATAGCTTCCTCCGCCACCGGAAGAACGATCGTCGGATCCGTAGGTTTTCTTGCGGGCATATCCGCCGCCGCTTTCGCCGCCGCCGGAATAACCACCGCCGCCACCGCCATAGCTCTTTTTCTTCCAGCCACCGCTGTCGCCACCGCCGCCATAAGGTCTTTTGCCTTTGCCAAAGCTGCGTTCTCCGCCGCCGGGTGCGCCGCTTCCGCCTCCGTTGGAAGGATCGATGCGTACGCTTCTGCCTTTGAAGGTCTGGTCTTTGAATGCATTGACCAGGAAATCTTCCACTTCCTTGGCTGCATCGAAGAAGGAGAAACTGCTTTTGATGTCTATCCGGCCGATATTGCTTCCTTCAAGGTTGCTGGTATCGCAGATGAAGCGAAGCAGGCCGCCTTTATCCAGTCCGTCCATTTCACCCACATTGATGAAAAAGCGGGTCATGTTGGCATCGCGGTTTGGTACGCGTTCGCCTCTTGATTCCGTGCTTCTTTCGCCGAAACGCTCGCTGCTTCTTTCGCTGCCTCTATCGAGACCGCGGTTCTCAACGTTCAGATCGGGTGCATTCTTATAGTATTCAAGGAAACGGTTGAACTCGTCGGATACAAAACGTTTGACAAGTTCTTCTTTGGTCAGGTCTTTCAGCTGGTCATAGATCTGGGGAAGGTAGCGCTCGATGGCTGCCTCATTTACTTCCACATCGTGAATCTTGCTGATCAGAGCGAAGAGCTGCTTTTCGCATACTTCCGTGCCGCCAGGCACTTTGGCTTTTGTGAATTTCTTGCCGATGATCTTTTCCAGCATTTTGATCTTGCCTACTTCACGCAGGTTCAGGATCACAATGGAGATACCGGTTTTTCCGGCGCGGGCAGTTCGTCCGCTGCGGTGGGTGTAATTTTCAATTTCGTCGGGAAGGTTGTAATTGATGACGTGAGTGACATCATCTACGTCGATACCTCTGGCTGCCACATCAGTAGCTACAAGTACCTGAAGTGTCTTTGAACGGTAACGCTTCATCACCTGGTCGCGCTGAGCCTGGCTAAGATCACCGTGAAGGGCATCGGCGTTATAACCGTCGCGGATTAGTTTTTCTGCAACTTCCTGGGTCTCCGCCTTTGTTCTGCAGAATACGATACCGAATATTTCGGGGTAAAAGTCAACAATGCGTTTGAGGGAGGCATA
>DASYGQ010000009.1:0-3147 GCA_035999585.1 Bacteroidia bacterium
TCATCCGGCCGGCTACGATTGAGCATCCCCACCTTTTTGACAGACCCTGAAATACTGACCGGAGCGGGCTCATGTATGGTGAGATAAACGAGCTGAGTCTTGCAGGAACACATCCAGAGGCAAAGCATCCAAACGGAAAGCTTCCGGAACAGATTCAGGTATTTCATGGGGATGAGTTTAGGTCTTTTACGAAAGATAATCAAATAGGGATACATGCCCAAAACAAAAAGTGTGCCGGGTATGTATCTCTATTTATAAAACGGATTGTTGGCTAGAGTGTCTCCTTCAGCCATTTATAGAACTCATGCTGCCATACGAGCGCATCCTGCTCTTTGGTGATCCAATGGTTTTCGGTTGGGAAATAAAGCAATTTGCTTTTGATTCCCTGCAGCTGTGCCGCCTGAAAAGCACCCAGCCCCTGCTCGATAGGCACACGGTAATCTTTACCGCCTTGTATAATAAGTATCGGCGTGTCCCATTTCTTCACAAAATTAACCGGGTTGAATTGCTCATAGCTCTTTTGGGTGACTGCATTTTCTTTGTTCCAATAGGCGCCTCCCAGATCATGATTCACAAACCAGAGCTCTTCGGTCGTGCCATACATGCTCCTCCAGTCGAAAATGCCATCGTGTGCAATAAAGGTCTTGAATCTTTTCTCATGCATACCGGCCAGGAAGAAGACGGAATAACCGCCGTAGCTGGCGCCTACACAACCCAGCCTGTTCTTATCCACATAAGGCTCCTTGGCCACTTCATCAATGGCCGACAGATAGTCACGCATTGGCTGACCACCGTAATCCAGACTGATCTGTTCATTCCATTTCACACCATGTCCGGGCATACCGCGGCGGTTAGGAGCCACCACAATGTATCCATTGGAAGCCATGAGCTGGAAATTCCAGCGGAAAGAATAAAACTGAGTGAGGGCCGATTGAGGGCCACCCTGACAATACAACAGCGTTGGGTATTTCTTTGTTGCATCGAAGTTCGGAGGAAGAATGACCCATACCAGCATTTTCAAGCCATCTGTAGTGGTCACATAACGCTTCTCAAATTTCGGCATGGCCAGCGTGCTGTACACTTTATCATTCACATGCGAAAGTTGTTTCATGGCACCAGTCCTGAGATCTACAGCATAAATTTCAGCCGCGTGGTTCATGTCGGTGCGCTCAATGATCATTTCATTCCCTGCTTCGCCCACCAATTTGTGTACATCACCATCTGTCTTAGTGATTTGAGTGATCACAGGTTTCTTGCCATCGGTTACATTGTTCACTTCAAAAAGCTGAATTGATCCATCAATAGGCGCGGTAAAAAACAGCTTCTTCCCGTCATTGCTCCATTTGAAGTCATCCACGGTATTGTCCCAGTCTTTGGTCAGGTTTGTTTTTTCCGTTCCGTTCATCACAACAATGTCGTTCTTGTCCGACTCGTTGCCTTCCGTCTTCATGCTCAGCCAGGCCAGTGTTCCGTTCACTGAAAAGGCCGGCTTTACATCATACCCTTCCATACCGGGTGTGAGATCGGTTGTTTTGCCGGTTTCAAGGTCGTAGGCATAGAGGTCGGTATTCGTGCTGATTGCATAGTCCTTTCCGTATTTCTTCTTGGTCACATACACAATGCGTTTCCCATCATGGCTCCAGATGAAATCTTCATCACCGCCGTAAGGTTTCTGGGGACAATCAAAAGCCTCACCCGGCATGATGTCTGTGCTGTCGCTTACTTTTTTATCCTTCAATGTATTCAGAAACACATGTCCGTAATTACCATCCTCCCAGGTATCCCAGTGGCGGTAGTTGAGGTTGTCGTAAATCATCACGTCTGATTTGGTCAGCTCGGGGTAGAAGTCCTTGCCATACACTTTTTTCACTTTCACATCGTTGCTGCTGATGCTGTGTTTGCCATCCGGTGAGATGCGGTCATTGACCAGAAGGTCCTTGCCATTGTTTATTTCATTCGCTGCACCGCCGCCGACGGGCATGCTGTATTCTTTTGCAGAAGATTTTCCTTCGGCCACATTGTACATGCGCACTGAGAAAATAATGGATTTGCCGTCCTTGCTGATTCCCTGGGTATTTATTTTACCAAGCTGAATGAGCATTTCAGGTGTGAGGGTCTGCTGAGCCTGACAGCTCAGAACAACCGCCAAAGAAGCAAGGGCAAGGATTGTTTTTTTCATCGTTCGGTGTTTTTTTTACCGGAGCGAAGGTAAGGGTTTTATAAATACAGAGTGAGTGTGAGAGCGAGTGGGAGCCAATTAGAAATAACTACTGCTTGGAACCAGATGAACATCAATGAAATTAAGGGTTTTAATTATTTGGGCACAAAAATATGTCTCCTTAGGTAGCCATAGTCATACCAGAAATACAGTGTGAGTGAGACCGGGTTAATTAAAAGTCCGATCCAGCCCAAATACAGTATGAGTGCGAGAGCGAGTGTGAGTCGATTAGAAATCACTACTGTTCAGAACACGATAAGAAATCAATAGAGTCAATTGATTCAGAGGGGTTATTTACTTTTTTGCATGAGGGATTGAGCCATTTTTTGTCTGAGCTCCTTTGCAGCAACTGAATTCGATTAGGAGATCATATTTCCTGGTTAAATCGATAGCACAAAAAAAATTCGAACTGCAAAGAGCGAGTGGCGAAAGCCCGGCCCCGCCCCTTCGCGGGGACATGCCCAAATCCTTGAACCCTTAACTTCATTGATGTTTATGTGGTTTCGAACATAGTGATTAAAAATCCAACCCTGCCCCACCACCACCACCCGATCCTCCTCCAAAAGAAACATCATCCGGTGAAGCATCACTTTGGGGAGTATGTGAGCCTGTAGCTGCTCCGGAAATAATCATTTGATTCAGGCTTTTCAACGCCTGTTTCTCATCATTGCTTTCCTGTGCATCCGGATCAGCCTGAGAAGTAATACCGCCTTTGGCTTTATGCAGAAAACGAATAGCCCACCAGGCCAAAGCAGTGAGGAAAATACCCACCCCGGTCAGAGCAATATCGGCAGGAAGGAAGGAATGATAATAACGGATGCTGGCAACAGCAAGCACGCTGCAGATCAGTCCTGCATGCAGAAGCAATCTGTTTTTGCGGGTCAGGCCTGCAATGAGATAAGCCAGAGGCACCAGAACCGTGAAGCTGT